>CAZDIO010000157.1:0-28612 GCA_964505555.1 uncultured Bdellovibrionales bacterium | reverse complement strand
TCTCCTCCATCAGCAGTACTTGAGGCGTATTCAGCAACACCCTCAAGAATCAATTTCAGATCACGAACATTAATTCGCTCTCGAATAAGTCTTTTGAGGATATCAGAAAATTCTGAATAACTGAGTAACCGTCCATCAAAGATCTCCTCTACCAGTGGAGCATGCTTTGATTTCAAACCTTGAATGAGTGTTTTGATCTCGCTCAGTCCAATGATTTCTTCAACCACATCAAGACATGCTCCGACAACTTCAGAAGCTAAGAATTGATCCCAGTGAAGTACCTCTGTTCCTAATCGTTGCAACGCATGAACGCTCCCTTGGGAGGTCGAGACCCAGGCTCCCATTCGATATTCAAGAGGATGCCGAGAATGATGTTGAACATTGAGGTTGAGAAGTTCTAACATCGTTTTTGATGAGGGCACAAACACCTCATCAGATCTCAGAAAGCCGCTGCGAACAACGCTCTCTCTTACAAGAACTTGATACCCACCCGGATCGGCTCGAAAAAGTGGCCCACATTCAATCTCCGGAATCATCACTCCACGTTCTTCATATGTTTTTTGTTGAAGATCTTTAAAAGTTTGGAGAAATATACTTTCTTTTCCTATCTGAGAAAAAAGATCTTCTGCCACTTGCAACGTAAGTATTTTCATACCCGGAGAACTGCTTTCTATCTTTTTTTGAGAAACACGCACACTGCTCCCTCCCATCGGAAGTAAACTTGGATGGAATACGGCAAGAGGTCCTGAGAGTGCTCGATTCTCCACGGTGGAGTGTAATTTATTCGCACTTGCTGCCAAAAAGAGCGCAACCACACCCAAACTAAGAAAGGGAATCACAGGAAAACCTGGAATAAGCGCAAGAACAAAACAGAGAATCGCACCGAACACAGCAATTCGTACAGTAAAGAGAGGAGCATTGTCATCATCACTCTCCTCTTCAACTTGCTGCTGATGAACTTTCGTCACTACCATTCCCGCACAAATCGAAATAAACAAACAGGGAATGATACTAACCAGCGCATCCCCGATTGTTAATATGCCAAACGTTGAGATCGCCTCCCCCATCTCAAGCCCACGAGAAATCCCAACACTCACTCCTCCGATCGCTGTGATAAAGGCAATCACAAACGTTGCAATTGCATCTCCCTGCACAAACTTCATCGCCCCATCCATCGCTCCATAGAACTGCGATTCCCGCAGTAATTGGAGCCGCTGATGTGATGCTTTTTCGTAAGAAATAGTCCCAGCACGAAGGTCTGAGTCAATCGCAAGCTGTTTTCCAGGAAGAGAATCAAGACTAAAACGAGCCGCCACTTCAGCAACCCGCGCTGAGCCCTTGGTAATCACTACAAAATTTACAACTGCAATAATCGCAAATACCATCCCTCCAACAATAAAATCTCCACCGACAACCGAACTTCCAAACGCTTCAATCACCCTTCCTGCAACATCAAGTCCTTGGTCACCATGGAGGAGAATCAATCTCGTTGAAGAAACATTCAATGCAAGTCGAAAGAGCGTCGTTAGCAACACAATCGCCGGAAACGAATACAATGGTCGCGCTCTTCCAAATGATACCAGGATCAGGAGAAGTAAGGAGATCGTAATATTGGCAGCGATGAAAAAATCTAATACCGAGGTAGGAAGCGGAACAAGAAACAAGATTAGCAGAGCAAAAAAGAAAACGCAGGCGAGAAGTTCTCTACCGCCACCAGACAGGAGCGATCGAAAAATCAAGTTTAAAATCCAACGTAACTGATGCATTTTCTACACACATCATCAATACAATCTTGTTCTGCCATGTTTAGCGAGTGGTGTACTCTTCTGAAGAGAGGGGAGTTTGAGATCTCCCGAAATAGCGGGAGCTGTGAAAACCCCACATCTTCAGACGGTCACAACCAAACAATAATTAACTAATGATCTGACCAGATGACAGTACCTGGTCAAGTCAGTAATTGATTATCCAGCCCCAGGGCCAAACGCGGTTATAAGCTTCACAAATATTCCTGAACCGAGTATCAGAAAAAATCCAAAAAATACACAGGTAAGCGGCAACGTCGCTTTTACGGGAAGAGCGGTAATCCTTCCTTCAACTTGAACCTGTCGTTGCGCCATTACGGCGTTTGCTAATTCCTGAAGTTGGCGTGAAATCTCTCCACCATGTTTTGCGCACTGTGCAAGAAACATAAAAGCATGCTTTACGTCAGGACTTCCATTTGCTTCACTCACCTCAACAAGGCTATCTCCTAAATTAAGACCAGAGACGATCAGTTTCTCCGTATGGATTAACATCTCTGTTACTGGGTTAAAGGTCTCTCGTTCTTTCGCCATCTGCGTAATATGTGCAATACACGGTCCGATATCTAACGCACTACTCACACCGATCGATATTTGCTCAATTACGAGGGGCAAATAGTACATCGTCTCCTCTTCTCGAACCCGAATCTTTCGCTCCAGCCAAGAAAGCGGCGCGGCAAGTCCGATAAAAGCCCCAAGAACCATTCCACAACCAACAAGAAGTGGATTATGAAAACTCATAAAAGCAAGAGTACACACGACCACAGACACAATCGGTACGGCGATCTGCATATAGAGAAAAAACCGACGATCTTCCATGCTGTAATATCCGGCACGAAAGAGTTTTGTAGCAACATCTTCCTGAGGCTTTTTCTTGCTTTTATTTTTCTTTCTCGTTGTCTCTTTCTTAATAAGATCAATATCAAGTTCGATCTTATTTCCGAACTTATCCCGACGCTCACCACGTGAGAGGAGCTGCTGCATATCAGAAGACGCGGCGGCAGGTCTAAAAAGTATAAAATACCCTGCTCCGGCAATTCCGGTAACAAGTGCAATACTTCCTATAATCAGAACAATACTATCCACCGTTACACCCGAATCTTTGTTACCTGGCGTGACCAATAAAAACCAATAAAAATCAGACAGATCCCAAACTGAGACACTTGCATACCCACAGGATGAGTAAACGCTGGAAAGACAAGCTCTGGAGAGGCGTACGAGAGATAACCCATCAAGAGGGTCATAATTCCAGCGATCATATAAATCGAATTCCGCTCAAGACCCACCGCCGCAACTGCTTGATTTCGGAAATGTTGCCGTTTTCGTACTTGCTGAGCAAGTCGCTCCAGCGTTGCAGAGAGTGTTCCACCCAGTCGTCGGTTGAGAAGTAAGCTCTGCACAAATAATTCCAATTCGGGATGAAAGATATCTTCGCCAAACGCATTGATCGCTTGCTCTTCGTTAAGACCAAGCCGAAGTCGCTCTACAAGAAGCTCGATCTCTTGTCTTACAAGCGACCCCTCATCAAGCCCTCGTGCGGCGGCTTCCAAGCCAGCAACACTGTTTAATCCTGTCTTTAAGAGACCAACATACGACATCAAGAATGCGGGATAATCGTTATCAAACGCCTTAAAACGTCTGTTCATTGCAAAGTCAAGAACTGAACCTACCAGCAGTGGAGTAAGAAACGCTGCGAGACCAAATAGCATCTTTCCCCAATGCAGATACACCGGGAGAGAGACAAGAAGCATCACCACAGCTTGAATTCCTCGAAATTGTGCTGGGGTAATTGGCCAGGTAGCATAGCGAAGCTTTCGCTCTAAGGTGAGTCGGGAAGTCGCTGCGCTTTTTCGCTTGAGATCTTTTCCTTCTGCGGCTGCGGCAAGAGCAAGATTTTCTCCGCCACGTTTCCCAGTTTGTTTACGGTGCTCTCGCTGTGCTGTTACTAACGAGCGAAAATTATCACTGACAACAGTTCGTTGATTCATCAGTGGCGAGCCCTTTTGTGAGCTGATCATCAGGTAGACAACAAGGATCGTTACTACCACCACCAATATTCCAAGAATCACGAAGATAGCTGTCAAACTCATAACGCTTCTCTTGCCTCTCCGTATCGCTTAGCAGATGTAAGCCATAAAGAGAGTTACGCTTTCTCAATATTTGAAAATGTTAAATACTGTGGAGCATCGCCAAGGACGATTCCGTTTCGCTCAAGAACTTCCTCATTGTTACTTGACCACGAATCGATCCGCCATTTTGGATTGTCTCCTTCTTCTACCAATTTAAACATTGGGCGAATCTGAATACTTCCTTCAACAAAGTGCCCAACCTCTATTACTTCTGCAAGACGTACTCGTCCTGAAACTTTTTCTCGCTTCATCCACAACACAATATCAACTGCAAGAGCAATCTGTTGTCGGATGATGTCCATGCTTACCCCTCGTTGAGCACGACCAAGAAGACTCTCTAATCGAGTGAGTGTTTCACGAGCATTTCGTGCGTGAATAGTGGACATTCCGCAGTGTCCTGTTTGCGCAGCTTCAAGAAACGCTTCCGCTGCTTCAGGACTTCTCATTTCACCAAGAATTACCCGAGAAGGGCAAAGTCGTAATGTTGTTTTAATGTGCTCCTGAAGTGTTACCTCACCCACCCCTTCCGTGTTCGGAGGACGAGAAACAAGACTGCGATAGTATGGATGTTGATAGTTAAGTTCGGGAGTATCTTCAACTCCGATCACTGATTCATCAGCGCGAAACTGAGTACCTAAACAACGCATCAACGTCGTTTTACCTGTTCCTGTTTCCCCAGAGAGAATAAAGGTGTGTTCACAAGTTCGAACGAGTGCGGCAAGATAGTTAACAATCAGTGGTGGTGCTACTTGATAGGCAACAAGGCTTTCGAGCGTTGTTTCTGGGATACGTGGAATACGGATCGTTAACAACGGCCCTCTGGCACCGCAGACACTCTGATGGACAGCGCAAATTCGCTTCCCATCAGGAAATGACGCATCGACCGTATGTTGTTGGGTCGATAAACTTTTTCCTAAGCCAAGGAGTAGCCGATCAACAAAGGAGCAGTACGCTTCATGGCTTGGCCAGTGAATACCCGTAGTTTCACTGATTTTACCACGCTGGAGTACCACCGTTTGAAAGTCATAAACGTGAACGTCTGTGACCTCATTGTTATCAATGAGTGGTTGAAGAACACCCCAGCCGAGGAGATCTTGCTTGAGGTGAACAATAATCTCAGCACGAACAATGTCATCAATAATATGCCCGCGGGTTGCACAAACTTTGTCTACGGCGTTCGCGATACTATCTTCACTGACATCTCGTTCTTGAAATCCCTCTTCAGAGCCGATCTCTCGTCGCGCTTCTCTGAGAATGGCGTTTGATACTGGGGAGAGGGAGCGCACATTCTGAGTTCCGGAAGAGGTTTGTCCTCGAGAACTTCGCCGCACGCCGGATTGTGATTGCGCACTCTGATTTGTTGCGGTTCTTCTTGTTGAGTCATCAAGTGCATCTGCACTTGTTCCCCGTGTTCTTGTGGAAAATAAATCGAGAAGAGTATCTCGTTCCGGCTTTGTTGTCATAATGAAAACCTACTTCCTTCTACTCCTACAACCTGTCGTGATGAAAAAACTCTTTTCATCTTACCACGACAGGAATCTATAACCTACGAGATCAGCTCTGCGTCAATTACTCTTCGCAGCTTGTCTCCCAATTTCCCCCGCGCAAACAGTATGAAACCTTTTGACCAGTTTTTGGGTCAGTAACCATCATCCGTCCAGCTACAGGATTTTTCTTTATCGCGTCGGTCGGCGCTGCACCGATAATCGTATCAAGAGTGACCACAGAAGGTTCGCTTGTAACACGACCAGGTTCGTTATCCCCAACAAGCACAAGACTTAACTGTCCTGTGGTTTTTGCAAGCTCAATTCGTTGCGCATCACGTTCGGTAACAAGCACCGTGACCGTTTTTGCAGCACCTTCGGTGCGGTTATTTGTCCCCGTATTTGCTGTTACTCCTCCGTAGGAGAGAATTTTTGCAAAGCGAACAATCGTTGCTACCTTTCTCTGACCATCTCGATCGGTAAATGCATAAAGCACATCCACTCTAGTGTTTGGTCTGGTGAAACCTTCAACGCTCGTTGTTTTTGTAACATCAATCGTCACCGCCCGATGACCAGGAGGAATAAGGCCGGTAACGCCAATTGGTGACTTTTCTGTGATATCTTCTCTTGTCAGTGGAGTGTTCGGAACGATGAGCCGATTTGAATACATTCCAAGCAGAGCTGCTTTCTGGTTTGCATCAAAGGCATCCATCGGTTTTTTTTCAACTGGAATTCTCTCTTCTTCAAAAAGTGTTGGCGAAAGCGGACTGCCCTCTTCTATTCGCTGCCGTGCAACGAGCACCATCGCCACATTTTCTGGCATGGGAACATTGTCTATTGTATTTTGCTGGTTCTTTGTTCCCACTGCCGCTTCCCCAGTGCCTGAAGAGCGAAGAAGAACAACGATTGAACCGAGAAGCACTATGCAGACAGAACCGAGAAGACCGACGATCCAGTTCTTTCTCACATTTGAGATCTGCGAAGGCCTAGAACCGCCAAAACGAGTTGCCATGACCGTTAACTCCTAAAAAACCTTTCTTAAAAAAGACCTTAACCGTATTTTCGTCGAGCAAAGAAGCGCCTGAAAAACCTGCATTGCAATAAACAATACACGAACAGATCACTTTTTGCTCAGCCCTCTAATAATCGGGCCCCTTAAGTTAGTCGGATAAGACAAATAAGTACTTAAGCCACTTATTAGCTACTAGTATAGACTAATAAGTGGGCTTATATAACTGACTATAGGAGGAAACCTATAAAGTACAAAAAACCGATCAGTTACCTGTAATACTTACTTACCTACTACCCAGCCATTGAGCTTGCTACCTGACTAAACGTCTGGGAAGCATTTTGTCCGAGCGTAGTAATTGCAAGAATACAAACTACCGCAATTAACGCAGCAAGCAGTGCGTATTCTAACATCGAGGCGCCCTTTTCTTTCTCATCAGCAACCTCAAGCCCTTCAATCTTCTTAATTTCGTCCATTTTTCTCTCCTCTAATTATTAATAAACAAACCTAAAACAAAGTAACACCTGAAAAATAAGTATTACCAGAGTGACACCACACTAAAAGAATAATAGAAACCGCCTACTTAAGACGTTTCTCTCTATTACTCATATAATATCGCCCACCACAACAAAAAAGTGTTTCAAATTACCCGCTTTACTGTCAAGTGAAATTGATACACCTACCATTGTGCTTAATGCACGAAGTATGCCATTCCAATCATTCGCATCAGTTTAAATGGGAACCAATATGCAGGGAACAGATATTTACCCAAAGATCTTAGGCTTTTGCGATGAGTTTTTCCCACCACTTACCGGAACTTCCCGGAGCACCGCTCTGATTATCTCTGGTGATCACTTGAAGCTCCATGCAGATCTCTTCTAATGAAGCTCGGGTTGGTTTTTGACCCATACTGTAGAGGGTTCGACCACTTCCTGGCCAAAGCGAAGCTTTGGGGTCTACCGGCACAGGAGGAAGCCTCCACGGTCTATCTCCTAATCGGTGGACCGGCTCAAGCTCCGCCTCTATCTGTGGGAGAGCAAGAAGAGAACCGCTATATCCGTTTACAATGAAAGAGATCCGGTCGGTAGTAGAGACTAACGATTTAACATACGTCAGATAGAGATCTAACGCCGTAAGTCCAAGAACCGTATCATCAATAACAATTACTAATTCATCTGCTGCGCGCATCAATGCCCCAGTTGCAGGACCGATCCGGCCCCCTGAGTCAATGATGATCACATCATGCATGACTCGCGCAAGATCCACGATACGCTGACAGATTGCAATTCCATCCGTATGACAAACAAGATCCATCGCCTCAGCCATTCCATCCGGAGGCATCAACACGGAGACATCTTGACTCACTGGAATCAGGGCATCACAAATACTATCGCGGGAGATCTCACGGGAACCGTTCAGCCAGCTACTTACCACCTTTGCTTCCGCGCCATTGACAGTTAACGATCGGCAGAGATCGCGTGTTTCAACGTCTAAGTCCCATAACATCGTTCGACGTCGATAGACGCTACACACCTCAGCAAGAGCGGCACAAATACTTGTTGCTCCTGTTCCCCCTTTTGCGTGTGTTACACAAATTACTCGCCCTTCACGGGTACGACCTTCTCGTCGAAATTCAGCGTAGATCGCCACCATCTCTTGCAAGAGGTCAAGTGGAGAAGCGTTATCAGGAAGAACTTTCCTTACTCCAGCAGCATGTGCAGTTCGAAATGCTCCACCGGAATACGCTTCCTCGCTTACAAACAAAATGACATGAAGCCAGGGCATTTGAGTAAGTGCGGCCCGAGCGATGGATGTTGCAGTTTCTCCCAACCCGGATCCGAGGAGAAGTACATCCGCCTCACCAAGTTGGCTATGGTAATCACGATCAAGAACAAGCTTCACACGAAGATCAAGCATCTCCACATCGCTGCGGTTAAACGCTTCAATTCTTCTAGCAAGTGTTGCTTGCCCTTCTGCACTACTGTCAACGATTAAAAGTCTCATACGGGGAGATCTACTTTGCACGTAAAAATTGGCGAAAGCTTAGCCTTCACCCACATTAACTATGATGTTAACATCGGACAAATGTTGCGAAAAATGGACAACGATTTTTTATCCCTTAAATAAGCTCAGACAAAGCCTGTTTTTGAGTAGGATCAAGACAATTTAAAATTTGAGCCATTTTCCAGCAATGAGCTCATGAATCAATTACTGACTTCCTGGCTGGAAGTATCGGAGAGCATACGCAAGTAATCCAATGAGTAAGACTAAGGTCAACACCACTCCAGCCAAACGAAGTAACTTTCGTTTCCTTCCCCGATGTCGAGGTTGAAGATCAAGTGAGAGCTGCTTCATACGATCGGCGGAGATATGCCCTTGAGAAACTGACACTTTTGGCACATGAACTTCATCGTTTTCAGATCCAACCCGACCAACACTTTTTGCACTCAGCACACTTTCTAAATGCTCAACCTCTTCTTCATAGCGCACCTTGTTTTTAGAAACTGCGTTATGATCAGAATATATTGAGATATTCGGTGTGTAGGCACTGAGCCCTCCCCCCGAACTAGCACCAGCAAGTCCGGTGAAACCCGTTAGCGGCTCACTCGCATCGATCGTCGCTCGGTCTGGTGAAACTTGAGCATGCGTTTCTGGCGCACCGAGTTCACTACTTTCAGCAAGTGGTTGTCCAGAACGAAGTGATTTTAAATCATCACACATCTCTGAAGCTTTCTGATACCGCTTCTTTGGATCTCGCGCCATTGCTCGCAACACAATACGATCAAGCCCTGGCGGGCACTCTGGTCGGAGACTACTTGGTGGTGGCGGATCGGTTCGAAGGCGGATCGTCATCGTTTCAATGACGCTATTTCCTTTAAAAGGTGATTCCCCGGTAATCATCTCAAACGCCAAAACCCCAAGTGCATAAATATCTGAACGCGCATCAACCTGACCTCGTTCAAGGTATTCAGGGCTTACATAGTCAATCGTCCCAACAACTCCTCCGTGCTCGGTGAGCTTTGGTCCGGTCACCGTTCGTGCAATGCCAAAATCAGTGATTTTGATATCGCCATCAGTGGTGATTAAAATATTTTCAGGTTTTAAATCACGGTGGATTATTCCCGCTTCATGAATAGCCTGAACTCCTGAACACATCTGGGTAAGCATTCGTGAGATTTCATCAATCGAGAGCAGTTCATCATGGGTAATCCGATCGGCGAGATCCCCCCCTCCGATATACTCCATAGTAAAAGCAACCAGATCGCCATCGCGAAAATACTCAAAGGCACGAACAACATTGGGGTGACTGACTCCGTAGGAAGCCACTATTTCATTTCGAAAACGTGCAGCAGCAACGGTATCTCGAGCTACTTCAGAAAAAAGAACCTTCATCGCCACGAGATGACCGCCGAGTTCGCGGTGGCGACAGGCATAAACCATCCCCATGCTTCCGGTCCCAAGGCATTTCACAACCTCGTATCGGCCAGCAATGATTGTCCCCGGTTGAAGATTTAAGAAATGATCATCACTCATCGAGTCCTACGTTCCCCTCACGCTTTTTGCTCGGGGTCTTCGGTACCAAGCACACCACAAAGTATCTTTTTCCAAAGCGAACAAAATCTCCGTGACCGACCGAAACCATCGTTCCACTAATTTCTCGCTCGTCTCCCTCACCTTGCGGTGTGTAGCCCGTGCCAAATTCTGACAATTGATCCAACACTTGGATCTTCCCCTCTCGCGAAGCACGAATAATCGCATGTAACGGGGAAATCGTAGAATCGTCAACCAAGATATAATCTCCATGGTCAGTAGGTCTCGAGGTCAGTAGCCACCTTCCCGCACGCACCTCATACACCTCACCGAATTCATTCCGATCAAAACTGATCAAAAAGCCCACAATCGGTGACTCTGGAGCCCGTTGCGGTTGGGGCTGTGCAGACATCGCCGTAGCGACTGGCTTCTGGCTCCCAAGGTTTTGCTTCCCCGAAGGAGGGGGAGTTGTGGGCACTGGGGTTGAGATCGCTGGTGGTGAACTTGGAGAGAATGTTTGTGGCAGATTTTCTCTTTCCAAAAACATTGTTCGTGCCGCGGAGCGTGAACTTGGATTGTTTCTAGAATCGGGAGCCGGCTCGCTCTCCTCAGGAAGATCGTGACTCAGCTCAGCAGGCTTTGCTGAAGGTGCAGTAGCTCCACTGAGTGGAGGAAGCAGTTGTGAGAGTGGGTCGCTGAGTGGTTTTTCATTCGATTCATTATGGAGTAATGATCGCACATGTCCAGTGACATCGGGAGTGAGCATCACCGTACGGTTTCTTGCTCGCGATGAGGCACCACCTTTAAGCTTATCTTCGAGCTCGCCCTCTCCAGCACGCACACGCTCGTTGAGATCACTTTTTTGTCTTTCTTCACTCATGTCAAAACCCCCAAGAACAAATAAGTCTCCATGTTCTTAATGCTTTGCTAACTTTAATAAAACCACTAAGGTCACTACCACCATTCCTAACACCATCAACAATCCGTAAAGAATCATCCGTGTCTTTGTTGAGAACCGAAATCGTGGTGGCTGCTTTTTCTTGGCCGTGCGGATGTCGCGCGTTTTTTTAGGGGCAGCTGCCCGAGCTTGTCCACCAGGGTTTTCTTCCCGAAGTTGGCCCCCGAGAGGAAGTATCGCTAATGTTATATTATCATAACCACCACGAGCTTTCGCAAGTTCTACAAGCTGTACGCAGCTCTCCTGAGGAGAGAAGCTGCTGATAATATCTGCTATCTCTTCATCTGAGACCAAGCTATAGAGCCCATCGCTACAGAGGAGGAGTTTATCCTGCGGTTCATTACTGGTGACGTTCCAGATCCAATAACTTTGTAACTCTAAAGAGAGACGGGGCTCAGCCCCAAGGCAACGGGTGAGCACGTGTGCTTGTGGATGCGAGAGTGCTTCTTCTGCATTTAAAGCGCCACGATCGACAAGATCTTGAACATAGGTGTGATCAACACTTAACTGTTGGATCGCTCGATCACGAATGAGGTAGGCTCGAGAATCTCCAGCATTGGCGATGGTTACTTCATCACCCTTGATAAGGGTGGCAACCACGGTTGTCCCCATTGAACTAAATGCTGGATTTTGTCTCCGTAAAACAATGATCCGATTTGCTTCTTCAACCGCACCCTTGAGCGCCTCGAGTGAGGTATCATAGTTGATCGTTTCTAGACCGCGGCGAATGGCATCAATGGCAAGTTGCGCCGCAAGCTCTCCACCCATTGCACCACCCATTCCGTCACAGACCACCCAGGCCCGGCCTGCAGGAGAATCAATGACCGCGTAACGATCTTCATTGAGCTCACGCTCACAACCAACATCGGTGATCGCTGCAGGAATATCCTCCTGCGACTGATGGGAAAGTAATCCATTTACCGGGGATGTTTCTCCAAACACGGCATTCCTCGCTTCAATTTTTTTTCAGGTAACAAGCTCGTTCTTCGCACTGTCTCATCAGCATTCCGTGTATCAAAATAAAACATCATACACGTTGAGCACAAAGAGACTTAATTTCTCATCGTCCGAGATAAGCTCCCTTTCTTTTCTTCTCATTACTAACACGACAGAATGCCTAATTTCCTTTAGGCAAACCAAAGGTTTAGATTCCCCTTCAAGGGGTGATGGCGCACGCTAATTTGGCGCTAGAACGGATATATTGTTTTAAGCTGCTCTAGGTTGATGAAAAACGATGCTCCCAGAAGCCAGTTCCGACACAAAGAAAGTAGGAATCTCTCCCGTTTATCGAGAGATATCCTCAATACCTTCCTGATTATCATCAAGGTTTTTTAGGGTTTGAATAGACTCTCCGGTATCGAGCTTTTGCAGAATGCACTTAAAAGCCTCCCGCTCTGATACACTCAAATTCAGATACTGCTCAGAAAGGGTATACACAGGACGACTAAAAAGAGCTCCTACCGCAAGATGGGAAGGACGACGTGCCGATGGTGGGGCACCGATCTGTCGCCGAACGGAGTTTAAACCACTTCGTCCGTACATCCGCCCTACTTCTCTTAAAACTTCTCGTGCAATGTATTGAAGTTCTTCACGGATAGAAGATTTTTCACCGATAGACGCTTCATCACCACGAAGAATGGCAACATAGCTCTCTGTTACAGAGAGAAAATTGGACCCTTGTTTAAAGATTTGAAAGTTTCTCTTTAGCCATTTAAGAAATGCCTCCGGCTCTAACGAGGAAGCACCAACTCGTGCGCCACGAATAATCGCTCGGTCCAAAGTAATTACCATCGCATAACTTTCTGGCGTTCCCGGCTGCCAATGTTCAAACTCACGAACAAATGACCACGCAAAAGAGATCTCATCAGCAGAAAGTCCTGCTTCTTTGCCCCAAGCCTGAAATGCCTCGTGTTCATCAGAAGCCCATGGACAGAGCTGATAGAGGCAAAATACTGCAAATGTTGCCAGTTTAGTATTTCGATCAAGCCCCTCATGGGAAGCTGCTAAAAGTCTGTGAAATGAATGTACATAGTACGTAACGGCAGCATCAAATTTCTCCGGTGCCCGCTCAATCATCGCCCGTGCTTGAGGGCCGACATGCTCAGCTACCTGAATGAGTAAACCTGTCTCTTGTGCTCCCCCAATTGCATTTGGAGTTAAAACCTTTGATCCGTTATTCATTGCTCTTCCCTCACGGCATTAAGATAAAAATTTAACCTTTGGAAGAGGTAATACAAGTTCCATGCCAATCAAGTATGCGGACTTTTCGACCACGGGTTACCGGATAATTAGTTCCGAGAAGGAGGAGGGATTAGGGGGCGTTGGGGGGTTTTTGGTGGGGGGTGATCGAATTTGGTTTTTTTTGGGGAAGGCCTGTCTTGAATAAAGTCTACACTTGGCGTTAGTACTCGGGGTGTGGGCAGCTTGGAACGGCGTTAGTCACCGGAAGAAATTCTGGTGCCAGAATTTCTCCGAAGGGGCGTTACGGCTAGTGCCAGCACTCTAAACCTTCCTCACCTCAAAAAACCACCGCTCCTCCGGCTTTGCCAATCGAATCTCAAACCCTTGCCCACTTACCCAAACGGAAAGCTCAAGCCACCCGTCCTGGGATAACTCTATCTCCTTTCCACTGCGGTCTCCTCGGTGTTCGCGCAACGGAAAACCAGCTTCGGTCCATTTACGCTTGAGATTTTGAAATCTTCCTCCAACAACAGAACGGAGCTGAGAAAGTGATTCTATCTTCTCCCAACCATTATCATCAACAGCATCAACCACTCGTTTACTTGGCAGCTCATGGCTAAGAAACTCCTCAGAAAACTTTCGTGCAAGATGATGAACAATTACCTGCCTCCGTCGAGTAAGTGCCTCTCGAATAAGTTTTCTCAACTCATCAAGATGCTCTTCAGACTGAACAAGGGTATAGGTAACGGTAAGCGGATCTGAAACATCGGTATGTTTGTTTTCAGGATGTTTATTCGAAGTTTCTCTCATGATTAAGCTCCATCTAACTTTTCAAACTCTCCCTTAGCCAATCGGAAGTAAACTTTGGATTCTTGCAAACAAAATTCTCTTTCCTACTGGTTTTGCAAGAAAATCTGTGGCCCCTGCTTCTCGAACCCGTTCCTCTACATTGTCATCACTCATCCCGCTAACCACCAGTATCGGAAGCTTCGCATCAAACTGTTTACGTAGTGCTTTAACAAGATCTAAACCATCAGTTCCCCCCAGATGAAGGTCAGTAAGAACAAAGGTGGGTCTTCCCCGCTTTTCAAGAATCTCGGCAGCTTCATTTGTGGAGGAGGCAAGCGCTGGAATAACATGAAGCGCTTTCATTATTCTTGCATAGAAGTCACTAAGCGAAGGTTGATCCTCAACGATCAACGCCCATGATTCTTTTGATAGTTGCTTTACTACCGGAGCAAGATGCCGAGGAAGCATGACTATAAAGGTCGAACCAAAGCCTGCCCCAGGAGATTGCACCTCTAAGCTTCCCCCGGCAGATTCAGCCACTCTTCTTGATTGAGAGAGACCCAAACCAAGCCCCCCACTACGCTTTCTTCCGATACTTCCTCGAACACCCGAAAGAAAGATCGCTTGGCACTCCTCAGCAGAAAGGCCTGGGCCGTTATCTTTACACTCTATCCAAACGGAGTGTTCATCATAACGAACACCAATTTCAATCGTCGTTCCCGGATCGGTATACATCACAGCGTTGTTGAGTAAATTACGAAGAATCGTCTCTAAATGCTCGCGCGCAGAGACCCTTACCCAGACTGGCGTCTCCTCATCGACTCCACGAAACTCAATCTTAATTCTTCGTCGCTCCCCACGAATTCGGGCAAACTGTAGAATATCGTTGAGCACTCCCATCACCTCAACATACTCCCGAGGGGAGAGATCCGTCGTTTTTTCTAGCTCCCTTTTACGTTTTGCGTCTGAAACCACCGTTGCCATTGAACGAGCCATCGTCGCAATGCGCCCCACCCGACCGATCAATGCCTCTTCAGAGGATGATTTTTTATCACTTCGATCTCCCTCTACATCTTCAAGAATCCCATCGCACAGAAGAGTAAGATCTTGTACGGTATTGTTAATATCGTGAACAAGTGTGCTCAGTTCATACTCCCTTTCTACTTGCACCTGTTCCCCATGTTGACGTTCCTCTTCACGCTTGTCTTGCTCAAAAAAAGCTCGCAAATGAAGGGTAGTAATCGAGGCAAGAGTATTTACAAGAACCAGAGCTTCTTTTTTAAAAAACGAGATCGTCGGAAGCGGCGTAGGGATAAAAATTAATACTTTTTGTTTATCCTTATCCTCTTCCGTAACGATATCAGGTCGGCTCTCCTCTCCTCGAAGCGGAGAACACAGCTCAAGTAAAATCCCATGGCGCGGTGAAAACTCACCGAAGCTGAAATCAAAAAATCCATACTGAGCCGGAAGCCAGTGCACAATACTCATCCCTACGCCATTTGAAGAAACCTCAATTTGAGTAACTACTTGTCCGATCTCAGCAATTGGCCAGGCATGGGACTTGAGTGCATAGAGGGTCTTTCCACGAAGAAGCTCAAGCTTACTACGTTCAGTCGAGACAATGGCAGAATCAACATCAAACAAACAACGAACATAATCAGCAAGAACTCGTGAAGCTTCCTCAATGGTGTTTGTTTGGCGAATACTATTGTGGAAATTGGTTAACAGATAAATCTCTTTTAATCGTCGATAGAGTTGTGTTGAGAAGGTAATACTAAGAATTGCTGAAAACCCAAAAAGGGTAATGGCTCGATATTCAAGACCTAGCCGTGAAAGAATTTCTATCCCTCCAACAAGACTCGCTCCGACAATAGGAATGATCTCCGCAAGCACCCAGGGAGCCGATCCAAACCCTACCAGAATAGAGATCGGCAAAAGTACCCAATAGTCTTTCCCATCGTTTGCAAAAACAAGGAGCGACGCGGGGAACAAAAAGAGTGAGAGTGAGAGCAATCCTCCGATCAGTCGCGCTCGTTCCCGGCTTTCTTCTCGTAATGAAAGATAGACAACCGATCCAAAGGTCGTAAGAAATATTAACCAGCCGATACCGGCAATACTCCAATACGACGGGTTCATTTTCATAAGCAGAATCGTCGCCACAAAAGAAAGGAGCACTCCACAGACAGCAAGGCTTTTTAACATGTTTCGTGCACGAAGTTCCCCAATCCCACTTTGTGCAGACGAACTAAAACGCTCCTTTCGAATAACCACGGATTCTTCAACTCCAAGCCGATCTTTAAGGGCAAGGTCAAAGGTGACATCTTCTCGAAAGAGGGAGAGATTCTTAATCAGTCGTGTTTCAAGAACCTTCGAGATCGCCACAGACAACGCGGCACCAAAAACAGTAAGTTGGATCTCACTATGATACTGAATGAGGGTAGAGATAAACGTATCAAGAAACTCTCCTTGAGTTTCAACTCGAGAAAAGAGTCTTGAGTAAATCGCCACCATTGATAACGCCCAACTGAGCGCGATCTGTTTTCCAAAAAACCAGGGTAGCCCTGCCGTAGAAAAAGCAAGATACATCAGCGGCACCGCAGACACGATCAGCGCAGGTGTTTGTGTTCTTCCGGAAGCAAGAAACAGAGACACGACTACCGTGCTCAGAAGCATGATCCAGCCACGAAACGAACGTCGAACGATTCGTAAGAGCAGCATCCCCAAGACCACCACAATCAGGGCGTAGATCTTGGGAACGACCTGAACCACATTCACATCAGGGAGAATGGAGATATCGACAAAGATCAAAAGTAGGATAAAAACCCCTTGGAGGAGAGAACTTTTCCACACCTGTTTTTCAAAGTGCGTCGTTTGCACCCGTTCAAAATAATTACTTTCAATTCTCCCTAGATCAAAAAGCTCTTTTTCCTGAGGACGAATGACCGAAACAATTACGGAGAGTACGGCAGCAATAAACACCAAGAGCATGGAAGTATAGGAAGTATCTCCCCCCTCTTGAAAATTAAGAACCGCCATCGCACCAGTTGTAATCACCGAGATCGTTGTTTGCGCCCGCCATCCCCAGATTCGAAACCAGATCGGTATCGCAATTAACGCCAAGAAAAAAAGATCGAGAAACGCACGTTGCTCTCCCCGCAATTCCCCCAAGAGGATCGCCGGGAGAACCGCCAACGCAATAAAAGAGAGAAGAAGTATCCCCGTTGAAAACCGTTTGATGAAACTAATAGAAAGTGCTGAAAAACTAAGCACCATCGAAGAAAGGAGCAAAAAAAGCCCAAGCTCTTTTATCGGAGCGCCTTTGAGTGTCAAAATAGAGCACTCCATGGAAACAACGAGAAGACAAAAAAGGAGAAGCGTGCCCTGTAAGTAGGGTTTCTGTTTCAATACAAAGGTGGCCGATCCACGCCTCCTTGTATGTATAAACGATACTGATTTGTTGTTCATCCCACTTCAGGATCCATTTCTCCATGACAATGCGCACAGAGTATCTTCCCCTCAACGATCGGGGGGAGTTGAGTTTTATGTGCAAATGTCACAATAAAGTCACTCGATCCACAGTGCGAACAGGGAGCGATCTGATTCTGAGAATCAAGAAACAGTTCTCGTGACGCATCCGAAAGATATTGCCGAAGAAAATCTACAAGTGAAATGCCTGTAATATTTTTTACTTCCGCAGTCCCAAGAAGAGAACGAACAGACTCTAAAAGAGAATCATTTTCAGCCTGCGGTGATGCTTTCACGATGTAGGCAACGGCTCCCTCTTCAAGAAAACGCTGCTTGAGGTGGATGCTGGGGTTCCCCGTAAGAACGATAATGTAGGGATTTCTCCCTGAACGTCGGATCAACTCAAAAAGATGCGATCCAGATTTATCACCTAAACCAATATCAAGAACTACAAGTCGAAATTCATCGATACGCAACAAACGCTCTGCATCGCGCACGTTCTCAGCCGCACTTACAGTAAAATTTGCCCCACTAAAGAGCTTTGTTAATCGCTCACGCTCGTGAAGCCCATCCTCAACAATAAGTATGTCCTGCATAAAAGAATCTCTTTTCCTTCATTTTTAAGAGTCGAAGGGCTCTTTTTCGGACTCAAAAATACGTAGGGAGTAACTCCTCAGGATAGCCTAGGGAAAATTTTCAATGATTTCGATGAGTTATATTTGTTGAAAAAGAGACAAAAGGATTAGTAAACGTGAGAGAAGAGGTCTGCCTCGTACTAAATGAGAGAGAAGCGCTAAAAAAGCAGCTTGCTGAAGAACTTGAGTCTTCTCTTCGGAAATCTCGGATCGCCGTCAACCGCCTTCCCGCTGGCGAACACACCCCGAAGGTGATCCTTGAGCGCTCTCCTCGGGTGGTTGTGGTTGATTATCTTCTTGGAGATGTCTCTACTGCGATCGATCTGCTTACATTTCTTAAAGACAAATCATCAGACACCCGAGTGATTCTCTGGACTGATGAACCAAGTGTCCACGTTGCCGTTCAAGCAATGAAACTTGGTGCTTCCGATTACATTGAACTCAGTCAAACCTCCTCGTTAGAAAAGGTGATCGTGGCAATTGAGAACTGCCTTTCCTTCCCGACGCCACCTCCTCCTCAAAAAGGGAAAAAACTATCATCAAGCGAAAAACTTAGCGAAAAACTCATTGCTCAATCAAAGAGTTTCCAGGCAACCCTTGCGTTAGCTCAATCCGTTGCCAAACGAAATCAACCGATTGTCGTGCTCCTTGGCGAAAGTGGAAGTGGTCGCTCCTCTCTCGGAGAGTATATTCATTCATTAAGAAGTCATGCAGGGAAACTTCGCCAGATCGACTTTGACACCTGGCCGGACGACATTCGAAATATCTGTGGCGACAACTACGCTCCACGTATCGTTCCGTACCTCTCCCATCAAGGAACGGTATTTATTGACCATGCAGAGTTTGACACCGGGGAACTCCTTGAACATGTCACGACCCGCTATAGCGCTATCTGGGGAAAAGAGACTACCCCAACCGATCCGATGCTCATTGTGGGAACAAGCGACACAAAAACGGCCCATGCTTGGGCACGTTTAGTCAAAGCAGAGGTCATTGAAATCCCCCCTCTGAAGGCTCGAGCTGAGGATTTCTGGCCTCTTGTTCAACGGTTTTTTCACGAAGCACATCAGTTTGGAGAAAACAACAAACTCAAACTTTCTGCTCCGATGATCGATGAGTTAGCAAATCTTACCTGGCCAGGAAACATCACCGAACTTCGTGCCGCGATTATTGAAGCACTCACCATTCCTCTTTCACAACTACAAATTGAACTTACACAAAATGAAAAAAAATCCGCATCCAGCGAAGAGCCAAGCTCCAAAGATGAGCAGTTGATTATCCGTGCCGTCATCGCTGCAAAATCGAGATGGGAGCGCTATCAACTCTCAAAACCTTTTCAACCCGAATCTCTCGTTGCAAGGCAAGCACTAGAAAAAGCTTTTGGAAATATCAGAATTGCTGCTTCTTCACTAGGTACGGGAGTATCACAGATTCAAGCCGCGATTGCACAGACTCCACAATCTCAAACCGCATCTTCAAAACAGCTTAATAACTAAATGACGACCTCTGTAAACACCATTCAGCTCTGTATCGTTGGTTCCAATGATTTTACCCGACGGATGGAAGCTGCTGCTCGAAGAAAATTAGACTACGGAGACTTAACTCAACTCCAAGTCACAACGACAAACCCTACGGCTGCACGCGCTGCAATCTTTTCCGATCGCCCCTCGCTCCTCCTTATCGAAATCGGGCTCCGAACAACCAGGCGCGATGTCACCTGGCTGCGAGGTTTTCTCTCCCAAGTGCGAGAACGGCTCGGAGAAAATATTTATATTATGCTGGCACTTACTGCTCCAGAAAAATTTGTCTTCGGTGGAACGCTCTTGTTTGAAGATGAAGAGTCCCTTACACCTTCACGTTTCATTGACAGTCTCATTGTTTCTCCTCCAAGCGGCATTCCATCGATTGCTCCCCTTGAAGAGCAACTTACCGATGCACTTAGTTATGCAATCCAGGAGATGAAACGCAGAAACGAGGGAAAAGCGGCGCTCCCCCCACTTTGGGATGAAAATTGGGTTCCGGTGATGTCAGACCCAGAAAGTAGAAATGTCTGGATGCGCTGGCTTCCCCGCTACGCACTCTACGTTAATGAAAATCCGATTATTGTCGGTCCCACAGGAAGTGGAAAAACGCGTCTTGCAGCCGCTATTCACACTCTTTCTGGAAGAAAGGGGCCTTTTGTGAGCATTACCCCTCGAGACTTCTCCTCTACGGAACTTGTACAAGCTGAGTTGTTTGGAGCCGTTTCGGGGGCGTATACTGGGGCAGTTGATAAATGGGGACTTGTAAAGAAAGCTGAGAAAGGCACGCTGTTTATTGACGAACTGCAAAGTATCGATCGCGATCTTCAGGGGAAATTAATAACCTTTATTGAGAATAAGTCCTACCGCCGCGTCGGGGAGGCAAATAGTCAAACAGCGGATGTGCGTTTTGTGTTTGCTACTAATCGCACCCTTCAAGATCTTGTCAATGATGGCAGTCTCAGAGATGATTTTGCCTATCGACTGGAACGATTACAGATTACCCTAACCCCTCTCCACAGCAGGCGACTTGATATCTCTGCCGGACTTGCCTTCACCTTAGCGAAGGTGCTTCGTGAGCGACTGCAAGCAAAACGCGCCTCAACATCAGAAAGTGAGTTCCCAGAAGATGCTAGCCCTCTTGAAGGACTTACTCCCGGAGCCTACCGAGCGCTCTTTAGTTCCTCCTGGCCAGGAAATCTTCGACAAGTTGAAAACACCGTAGCGAAGCTTATCGAGCTTGCTGATATGAGAAACTTACGGCTTATTGATACCGATTGCACGGGAAATGCTCTTGATAACCTCCTTGGAAAGAGTGAACTGCGTGCGGCAGATGTCTTTGAGCGCGCCGCAATTGATATCGCACTGACGGTCACTGCTGATGGTTTTGATAGTCTCTCAGATTGCTTGTTTGGATTTGCAGACAGTGCCCGGACAGTTGCCTTAGAGATGACCGGGGGAGATGTTGAGAAGGCAGCGGACTTAATTAGTGATTCTTCTGTAGCAATGAGACTCTTTCAAGCAAGTCGGACGGCATAACAGATGAAACTGATCTCAATCTCAGAATTTCTTAACCTCACCAAGCTCTCCGAGCGACAGATCCTTGCCATGCTTGAAAACGGAGAACTTACAACAAAAAACGGCCCTCTTGGTGAGGTGTTAATTGATCTTGAGAATGTTTCACCAGAATCCCTCGCCAAATCCACGCTTCAGCGGGAACGAAAAATCAGCGAAAACGATCTCGCTCTCCTAGAAGAAACGATCGCCTCGGAACTGATGCTTTCCCTTTCAGAGATCGTAGACGAAGCGTTTGAGCTTGCGCTCACCTGGCAATCAGAAAGTGAATAAAGCTCATCTAGTTCTTTTCTGGTGGCTCATCCCATTCAACCTGATGCATCAACCGATGCACGACGGGACCTAAGAGGAGACCTGTAACAGCAATCACCACCAGCCCTGCATACATGGCGTAGAGACCTACAAAGATCTTACCTCCTTCAGAGAAATCGGTTTTTACTGGACCCATCCCACCAAGGAGCATTGCTGCGTTCAAAAACGCATCCCGCCAAGATAATTGTTCGTAATGTCTATATCCCCAAATACCTACGCTCAGCGAAAAGCCAAGTAGTCCAAAAGCAATTCCAGAGTGAACTACCATTCGGCGCCAGAATATCTTGCGGTGTTTCTCTCTCATTTTCATACAACGTTCTTTTATTTTATTCCCCAATTTTTATCTCTTAATTATAGGCTCCTTTTAGGTGTGCTGACGACTATAATTGGAGTGTTTGAACTCGCAGCGCTTGTACCAAAACGCACTAATAAGTTTTCAAAAATTATATGATCACGATACTTGCGCACCGACCGTTTAGTGGTTAGATTTGACCCATAAACGAGTACGAAAATATGAGCACATTTTTTATACCCTACTCTGGTGACACTCCAGCTGCTGTTGAAATAAACGGCCACCGTCTTCTTATATTAGCTTCTGAGCCAGGAGACGTGGAACCTGATCTTATAGAACTTGGGGGCACAGAGGTTCGTACATTAGAGATTGAAAAAGGTCATGAAAATGAAGCCTTTTTACACCTCGCCGAAGAGATTAAGGGCGGAGTCGTTTTAACTCCTCCAGGCATTCCCGTCTCAATCCTCATTGATAGCCTAGAGCGCGAACTCCCGTGGGTGCACTAGAGTTATTTTCATTTCGCGTCTGATAAAATTTGAGGTCAGGGCGTACTAACTAATGAATACCCCCTCCCTCTGCGTTATATAAAAAAGAAACAGGGAACGGCTACCAGTCAAAGGAATGTAAAAGTTTTTTCTCCTAACTCTGTGCAACCCTGTGAAACTCTGTGTTCAATTCCAAATCTATTTACCGTTCTTCCCGAGGCAAGCCTAAAAGCCGTTCAGCAATAATATTTCTTTGAATCTCAGAAGTTCCCGCCGCGATCGTTCGTCCCCGAGAGTAAAGATAGCGGTGAGTATGAATTCCTTCATGGGGTGAAAACGGTGCGCTAGTAAACACCGCATCTTTTCCAAGAACTAACAGCGCAAACTCGCAGATCTCTTGGAAGGTCTCGCTCCAAAAAAGTTTATCAAGTGACCCTTCGGGACCGGGAGGATGATTTTCTGAATACTCAGAGAGATGATTCAGGGCTAACGCTCGAACTGCCATCGTCTTTGCTCTTAGCCGACCATACTGACCCCACAGCTTTTCATCCTTAGGTTTTTTCAAAAGTAACTCTCGAATCTCATCAAGAGCTGTTTCAGATTGAAGATGACGAGAAAACGTTAAGATCACCCGCTCATACATTAACGTCGAGATCGCTATCTTCCAGCCTTCTCCTGGGTTTCCAACAATGCATTGTGGTTCAACCTCGACATCTTCAAAAAATACCTCATTAAACTCCTGCTCCCCCGTAATCTGTGTAAGGGGTCGTATCGTAATTCCGGCGCTCGACATCGGAACCAAGAGATAACTTAACCCTTTGTGCTTTGGCTTTGTTGAGTCCGTTCGAACAAGAACAAAACACCACGCCGCGTATTGAGCAAAACTGGTCCAGATCTTTTGGCCATTAATCTTCCATCCTCCAGAACTGGTAAGCTCTCCTACCGTTCGAAGCGCGGCGAGATCACTTCCTGCTTCAGGCTCGCTAAACCCCTGACACCAGATCTCTTCAGCGGTAAGAATTTTTGGAAGAAACTTCGCCTGTTGCTCTGGCGTTCCGTGTTGAATAAGCACCGGACCAACCATCGTCAGTCCAAAAAGATTCACCAGTTGCGGCGCTCTTACGGAGGCAAGCACCTCTTGAACGATCGCCTCCTCAACAAGACTTAATCCCCTCCCCCCAAATCGCTCCGGCCAATGAACAGCGATCCATCGTTCGGAAGCAAGTTTCCGTTGCCACTGCGTGGAAACTTCAACAAACTCATCTAAATCTTTTCTGTTTTTTATTGTTGGAGGTGGATTTGATTGTAACCACCGCTGAAACTCAGCGCGAAATTGCTCTGCTTTTTCATTTAATCGTAAGGAGATCATACCGACGTTGCTCTTCCTCGATACACCCCCTCAGCAATCAGTAACGAGGCTAAAACAGCTTGGTCAAATCCAGAAACAGCTGCTGTTTCATTTAAGAGCGGAATAAGAAATCGTGAAGGCTCTTTCTCCCACTCCTCTTCAAACTGCACCTCCCCAAGGCCACTAAACTTTAGAGAGAGCCTCCATTTCCCTGCGCCTGGTTGTGCTTTTTCTTCTTGCTTACTTTGTTTACTTTCCTCCCACAACAAAAGTACCTTTTTTCCTGACTCATCTTGAAAAGAGATCTCGCATCGTTTATCCAACACAGAGGTCGCCACTGGATGAAGTGAGAAACGTGAAGTTAGCCATCCCAAAAAAAGCAGCTCTCCTGAACAGCCCTCACCAGAAGCAGGACAACTTCCTTCAAATCGTATCTGCTCAAGGGTATTGAAAGCACCCCGAAAGCGTGTAGCACTTAACTCCTGAGTAATCTGAAAGCGAAGTGCTTCTGTGCGCAACCAAGAGATATCTACCGGTGAAGAGATTGCACGGGTCTTTACCGAATAACCATAACTACTCTCTTCCACATTTGGTGCTAAGAGAGCACCTTCCTGCCCTGTTTTTTGTAAAGAATTTACCCCTTCAATATAATTGCGAAAGATGTTTGAGTCATAAAAAGAGGACTCTGTAATTTTATTTAAACTTGCGATGAGCTCCACAAAGGCAGCTCCGGATTGATGGGGATCTGCAAGCGTAACCAAAATCGTAGAAACATCAGGAACAAGAAGAGAGAGTAGTAAATTTCTCACTACTGAGGTGTTTGACTCCGGAACACCGAGATAGATCTCTTCAGAACAGACATGCTCTCTCGCACTCGAAAAAACACACCGTGAAGACACCGTGGCATGAATCTCACTTACCGCACCCCCTTCAAATAACACCACGAAGATCCTTGAAGGATAACGGCTCCCAATCTCTGTAATTAACTCATGAAGTTCTCGATCACTTTTTTTTACCTGAGAGAGAAGAAGTATTACGTTTGATAAAGTAACCCGAACCTGTCCTCGAACCCCTTTTGCTTCCTGTCTATCTTGGAGTGCATTTGCTCTCCACACTTTTCGAAGCTCTGCTTCAATATCAGAAAGACGGGGCACGGGGATCCCGTGTCCAAATATCTGAGCTCTTTCTGTTCCGATATCCATTAAAGCCTCCTCCACCCTCGTCCAATTCGACTAAGAAGCATTTCATCGGCTGCTTTTGGACCCCAACTTCCTGCTTCATATCCATAGACTGGAGCCCCTTTTATCCCCTTCTCGCTCCATGCCGAAAAAATTGGCTCTAAAAGATCCCACGCCTGTTCAATTTCATCGTTTCGAGTAAACAAGGTAGGATCCCCGCGCATCCCATCAAGGAGCAATCGCTCATACGCCTCTGGTGGCTCTACACCAAAAGAGGTTCCATAACTAAAATCCATATTCACTGTCTGCACCTGAACACGAGGTCCGGGAGGTTTTGAGTTAATCTTCATGGAGATCCCCTCATCAGGTTGAATCTGAAAGGAGAGGATGTTTGGGGTAAGATTACTCACCCCTTCTTCGCGAAACAAAGTAAAGGGAACGCTCCGAAAGTGAACAGAGATCTCTGTGACCCGTTTAGCAAGACGTTTTCCCGCTCGAAGAAAGAACGGCACTCCGGCCCAACGCCAGTTATCAATCGCAAGCTCCATCGCGACATACGTTTCCGTCGTTGAATCAGGATTTACCCCCGCCTCTCCAAGATATCCTGTGACCTTCTCCCCAGAAACAGATCCCGCAAGGTAGCGAGAACGGATCACTTTTTTCCCGATCTCAGCTTCGCTAAGTCTTCGTATCGAACGAAGCACCTTCACCTTCTCATCTCGCACCGCATCAGCCTCAAAGGCAACAGGAGGCTCTAACGAAACAAGACAGAGCAGCTGCAGCGCATGGTTTTGAACGATATCTCGAAGAATTCCCACCTGATCAAAATACCCAGCACGACTTCCAACCCCGATCGTTTCACAAACGGAGATCTCAACATGATGAATATATTTATGGTTCCAAATCGGTTCAAAAATCCCATTTGCAAATCGAAACACCAGGAGGTTTTGAACGGTCTCTTTTCCAAGATAGTGATCAATTCGGTAGATCTGATCTTCTTTCATCGAACGAAGGAGTTTGCGGTTCAGCTCCTTTGCTGACTGAAGATCATGACCAAATGGCTTTTCAACGATAACCCGTGATTTTCTCGTCTCATCTTGTTCAAGTAACCCGGCTTGAGAGAGACGCTCAGCGATAACTTCAAAATATTCCGGAGAGGTTGCTAAATAGAACACCCTATTTCGCGTTTCTCCCGCCTCGCGATCTAGTGCATCTAAGCTATTTTTTAATAGATGATATCCTTCGAGATCATCAAACGCAGAAGAGACGTAGAAGCACTGCGAAGAGAATCCTTCCCATACCTCCTTATCTACCGGGAGGCGCCGTGAGTGTTTTGATACTGATTCGAGCAAACTTTCTCGATACGCTTCGTCAGTTAGCTTTTTTCGCGCCACTCCAACCAGAGCGAAATTTCTCGGTAAATGCTTATCAACATCGAGATTATAGAGGGCGGGAACAAGTTTTCGGTGCGCAAGATCCCCCGTTGCCCCAAAGATCACCAACACACAAGGTCTAATCGCAAGTTGGGGATTGCTCTGATCTTCAAACGGGTTTTCTAAAACAGCGCTCATCAGGCTTTTTCAACCGCGTGTCCACCAAACTGATTTCGAAGCGCAGACAAAAAGCGATCACTAAAGGTATTTTCAATTCGGGAACGAAACCGTGCCTGAAGGGAGGCAGTAATCACTGGGCTTGGAACCGAAAGATCAATCGCCTCTTTCACGGTCCACCTGCCCTCACCAGAATCTTGTACAAAACCTTTTAGTTTCTCAAGATCTGGGTCTTCTCGTAACGCATTTTCCGCAAGCTCTAATAACCAGGAGCGGACCACACTTCCACGATTCCAAAGTGCCGCGATCGCTGGGAGATCAAACTCATAGGGGGCATGCTGCAAGATATCAAACCCCTCTGCATACGCCTGCATCAAGCCATACTCAATTCCGTTGTGAATCATCTTCACATAGTGCCCAGCTCCGGGAGGGCCTGCATGGAGAAGTCCTTGCGGTGGCGCTAAGGTTTTTAAAACCGGTTCAATGATTTTAAAGGCCTCTTTTGAGCTGCCCACCATTAAACAATATCCATTTTTTAACCCCCACACCCCGCCGCTTGTTCCAGAGTCAACAAACTCAATCTTTTTCTGCTTCAGCGCTTCTGCTCGACGGATGGTCTCTTTATAAAAAGAATTTCCCCCATCAATAAGGATATCTCCTGGAGAAAGGTGTGGAAGAAGGGTCTCGATCACCTGATCCACAGGATCCCCCGCAGGAACCATAATCCAGATCGCTCTTGGCGAAGAAAGCTTTTGTGGCACGGCAGTTAATTCAAATACCGGTTCTGCACCCACACTGCCAAGCTCTTTAGAAACATCAGGATTTCGATCATAGACAACCACACGATGATCTCCTAGACGGAGTCTCTTCACCATGTTTGCACCCATCTTCCCAAGACCTACAAAACCAAGCTCCATCACCCCTCCTTTACCTTCTTTTCAATAGCTTTATTAAGAGAGATAAAAGAATCAGCAAACTTCTTTACCCCCTCTTCCTGAAGTTGAACCAGCGCACCGGCAACATCAACACCAAGCGCCTCAAGTTCAGCTTTCATCTGCTCAGCTTCCTTCATGCCACGATGAATCGTTGCCGAAACGTTTCCATGCTCAACAAACGCCTGAAGTGTCGCATGAGGCATAGTGTTTACGGTGTCTTTATCGATGAGCTCTTCTACATACATCACATCACGATATGCAGGATTTTTTACCCCGGTGCTTGCCCAGAGAGGTCGCTGTACCGCTGCGCCTTTTTTCTTAAGCTCAACAAAGGTATCTCCCTCAAAGATACGCTCAAAGCGCTCGTAGGCAACTTTTGAATTTGCAACTCCAAATTTCCCAAGGAGCGCTTTTGCCTGCTCTGCCTTTTTTGGCTCTCCACTGCTGATGATCTTCTGAAGTTTCTCATCAAGCAACGTATCAACCCGACTAACAAAGAAACTTGCAACACTTCGCACCTTATCAACTGGTAATCCCTTCTTTGCACGACGAGTCAGTGCTTCAATATAGGTATGAGCAACCTCAACATAGTTCTCCACAGAAAAAAGAAGGGTAATATTTACATTGATCCCCTCTTCAAGAAGTGCTGCTATTGCGGGGATACCCTCTTTTGTTCCTGGCACCTTAACCATAATGTTTGGCCGGGCAAGCTCTTTAAACAAGCGATGTGCCTCTTTGATCGTCCCTGCGGTGTCTCTTGCAAGAAGAGGAGAGACTTCAATACTTACAAATCCGTCTGTTCCCCGACTCTCTTCATAGATCGGTCGAAGCATATCTGCCGCCTCAGAGATATCTTGGAGGGCGATCTGAATAAACATCTCATCTATTGATAGGTTTTTATTCTTCAATGAGGCAATCTGCTCATTGTAGGCTGTTCCCTTTGAGATCGCTTGGTCAAAAATGGTTGGGTTGGAGGTGATACCGCGCACTCCCCACTCTCGAATCAATCGAGCAAGCTCTCCATTTTTTATTATCTCTCGGCTGATGTTGTCGTACCAAACACTCTGACCGAAATTAATGAGTTTTTGTGCCGGATTTAAATTCATATAAAAATCTCTATATTGATGATTTTGTGCACGCTAAGAAACAGCAACTACAATCATAATCTTGCTATCTCACTCACCCTTATTTAACCACATCTAATTAAGGGTGAACACTAGAGGAACATTCTCTCTAAATGTCTTCGTAACTCTGTGGTTATTAATTGAATTTATTTTAAAAACCCCGTGCGCTAAGGAGAAACACGACAAACGGGATTAAATCCTAAATTTACTGCGTTTCATTAGAGTTAGAGCCTCTAACAAAATGAAAACGCCTGTCGTTGCGAGCGAAGCGAAGCAATCTCGAACCCTTGTAGTTATTCGAGATTGCTTCGCT
>CAZDIO010000156.1:0-17725 GCA_964505555.1 uncultured Bdellovibrionales bacterium | reverse complement strand
TGGAGGATATCGCCAAACGTGGCTTGCGGATCTTCATGCGTCTCTGCGCATCTACCTATCGCGAGGGATTTTTCAAGGAATTCTTGGTCCCAGTGGAAAACTTCGAGCATTTCTTCTTTCTTCTGAAATTGAAGAAGAGTTTCGAACAACCCTTTCTTCGTGGGAGCAACGAAGAAATTCCCCTCCTCTGGATCCTGATATTGAAGTAGCGCTCAAGGCTTCAGCAACAACAATGTTTAAGCCGGTGCTAGAAAGGGGAGTGCTTCCCGTAGTGGTGCTTTGTGCAAGCGATGTTCGCCAAGCAGTGCAGGAGTTTTTTCGCACACAGATGGAAGGGGCGGCGTGGCTTCAAGCAATTAGTTTTGATGAGCTTCATCCGCAGTGTCAGACAGAGACCGTGGGCGTGATCGGAATTTCATAAGGGAATAGTTTGATGGACGATGTTGAAAAAGAAACGGTAACTGATAACAGCTCTCTTCTTTCACCAAAGAGAATTGAAGAGGTCGTGCGGGTGTTTGAAAATTACTACTCAACACGAACTTCAGACGCCTACCGAGCAATAGTTATCGACTCAGGAACAGCAGTATTTCTGTGGAGGCTTCGCTATCCGCTAGACCTTAACTCAGAGGCAGTCTCTCGTTTTCTTCATCGCTTATCAATCGTTCAGGGGCTCCAGATCTCAACCCCTGCTATAAAATCTTTTGGGGTAGATCCTGCTGGGTGCGCCTTTCTCCTTACCGCGTTTGAAGATGGAAAACTGCTTTTTGAAACACAACCAACCATATCTGAAGCGAAACGAATTTTTACTGAAGCAGTCAAATCTGTTTCTGTGCTCCATGAACAGGGAATCGTTCTCGGTGATATCTGTTCACAAACGTTTTTTATGAAAGTTGGTGGTCAGATTCTCATTCAGGGGTTACTCGGTCCTTTTGATCGTGAAACGACGCAGACCTCACTTTTACCGGCTGTTGAGTCACTCCAGTTCTTAGCTCCTGAGCAGCGCAATGGTTTAGGAGTTGAGCTTGCCTCTGATGTCTATGCTCTAGGGGTCTTTGCCTATCGATTATTTACCGGACGATATCTCTACGGAGATAAGCCCCCGCCCGTGGGAACAGAAGAAGGTGAACTGTTTTCTCTTGCTCCATCGTCAATTCGTAATGAAATACCGCTCTGGATTGATGATATCATTGGAAGATGCATCGAGCTTCGTCCGGAGGCTCGTTATCAGAGCGCAAAACAACTCCTCGATGATATCCTCCTTGCCTTAGGCGGAGGAAGTCCCGCGGCAGCGCGAGGTCGGTGGTCAAGTAGAACACTGATCGTACAGCCAGAAACATTACGAGCGATTCGGAGTGGTCAGCTAAAAGATACCCCCCTCGAAGAACCGGTAGTAAAAAAAGAGGCAAAAAAGCCCTCTCCATTTTTACTTCTCCTTGGTCCGGCAATTCTTATTGGTGTGGTGCTGGCAACGGCGATTTTCCTCTTTATTGATAATACCTCGGAGGAAAAAACAGCACTTGAGCAGGAGATGGCAATGCATGAGGATGCGGCGCCTCCGGAACTAAAGCGTCCGATGCAAGATGTGATCGCTCCGAACGTGCCGCTCGAGGTTCGTCGGGATGCACTCAAACGTATTGCCGAGAGTGATGATGCGGTGGCGTACGTCATGCTTGTCTCGGTTGCAAAAAATGCACCGGTGCCTGAACTAAAACTTATTGCACAGGAGGTAATCGTTGATCGGGTTCGACGTTTTGGTCTCCACCGCAGTGCCCGAGTGCTTGAAGATTGGTTTAAGAAAAAAAATGAGCTTCACCTCGATCCTGCTACCGCTCAGGCATATCAACCGCTTCTCAACGCTTGTAATCCGAATTTCAATCTTGATCGAAGACGCTTTAGTCTCAATCAAGCATACCGTTCAGAGCCGTTTGTTACTCTTCAGCTCAGCGCAGCGCTCTCACTCGATGATGAGAATCAGGAGAACTTTACGCCGGTATTACGTCAATTACTCTCTGCACAGCTGGGGCGGGATGATTTTGAAGGAAAGAACATTGGAGCAATGATTCTTTCCCATGCGGCACTTTCTCAGTACTTTGAATCAGATGTGGAGAAGGTCATTTCAACTTTTTCTAATGAAGATTTAGGTTGGGTGCTTCTTGAGCTTGCTCAAAGCAATAACCCGCTTCTGTTTACTGTTGCCTCAGAGACTATAAAGCGAAGTATCGTTCCCCCGTTCCAATCGATCTTTTTAGGGAGCTTAGTGCAGGTAGACCGCTCTGATCTTTCACAACAGGTAAAGCTTTCTCTTGTTCGTGGTGCCCGAGGTGAGTTTTCAGAAAGTGATGTGATGGTTTTTGGACGGTGGATTAGCTCTCAATCAGAAAGTGCACTCTTGGCTGTGTGCGCGCTTGCAAATGATCAAGTCGTCGCGCTTGCTGCTTTTGACACTCTTGCTGCGCGCACCATCACTCTTGATTATCTTGATCGGATACTCGAACAGATTAAGAGAAATTATTGGGAGCATCGAGGGAAGCTCGTCAAGGCGATCGGCATTCTTGGTCTAAGTGAGATCTCTACTGATGAGCAAATTCAGTATGCCTATGATACCCTCATTCCTTATTTCTCGCTTGATTCATTAATTACGGCGTTAACCGCAGCGAATAACGAAAAATTAATCTATACAGCAGTCCATCGTTTTTCAGGATTAATTCCCGCGGATCACCTTATTAAACTGTTATCTCATCCAAGTAAACGCGTGCGAATTGAAGCAGTGAAGGGTTTAAAAGGGAGTAATGAGTTACGAGTTCTCCAAGGGATATTACGTTCGTATAAGAAAGAAGAAGATGAGGAGGTTCGTAAGCTCTATAACGAAGTTCACTGGGTAACCAAAGAAGAACAACGCTCAGGATTGCCAGCAGCGCCAACAGAGGCAACAACAGCGAAGTAAGTATGTTCGTGCTTGAAATAAATTTTCATGATGGAGTGAGTAAACCAGAGATGCTTCTCATCCGTCGACCTCACGCGATTATCGGTACGAGTGAATTTGCCCATGTGGTCATTGACGGTGCTTCTGCAAGCTTCTATGAGCTTCGGGCGAGTCGGGGAATTGGGCGGGAGTTTCGCTGTCAACCGATTTCAAAGAGCAATGCGCGAGATCCACTTCCTGCGTTTCTTGATGGGATTTATGATGGCGAAGCCGAGTATGATCTTGGAAATGTAAGTGCTCATCTTACCTCTATAGATCTCGATTTGCAGCTCTTGCCTAATGAGTTACCGGATCGTGCAACCCTGCGAGTGCTTCGTCGAGCACTGACGACCGCTTCTCCGCAATTTCCTGCAGTTGCTCTTCTTGGACCGTTACCGATATTTGTTTCATTCCCGGTGGATCAACCGATTATCATTGGCCGATCAAGGAAATGTGGCATGCGTATTGATTCTGCAGAGATCTCCAGTGAGCATGCCCGGCTTGGATATAATGATGGAAGCTTCTGGGTTGAAGATTTAGGGAGCAGTAATGGAACGTTTGTTCGTGGAGAACGGATCTCAGGACGAAGGGTGCTTGGAGAAGATGAGACGGTGACCTTAGCAAATGATTATGTACTTGCGGGAGTAAGAAACCAACAAGATGCCCTTCTCCTTCATCAACGTCCGATCTCAACAGCTTCAGTAAAAACAGTACAACGTGAGCGCTACCCCGCGGTAATCTCAAAATCAGAGCTTGTTCGTCCGCAGCGATTTGTGCTTGGACCAGCAACAAAAGCTACCATTGGCAGAGATCCCGCAAATGATATCTGGATTGGTGCGGCACACGTATCGAGAGATCATGCAGAGATGACCTTAGTTCCCAATACGGGTGTTGAGATTGTTGATAAGAGCAGTAATGGCATTTGGTATAATAATGAGCAGCTGCCGAAAGATACCGCTGTTCTTTTGAAAGAGAGTATGGCCATCCTTGATTTTGGAGGGGGGGTGACCCTTGCCGTGTGTAGTGAGGAGGGAGCAGAGAATGCATTTAAAAAAGATGAACACCATCTCGCAACAAACCCTGTAAAGGAGTCGGTATCTCCATCCGTAGTTACCTCAACAATTGCAGGGGATGGAGCTCAAAAATTTTCGCTGATCACCTCAAGTATTTTACGTCAACCAGAGGCAGAACGCCAGGTTGGTGAAGGAGTCTTTAAGCGATTTGCAGAGCGGCAAGGAAATCAAGTATTGGAGCATGGATTTTCAGGTCGTAGAGAGGAGGAATCTCTCGCCAATGATACCTCAGCGCTCTCGCCAGGTGAATCGGCACAGATTGAAACCGGGGGAGTATTTAGTCAGTTTTCTTCGTTAAGTGTTTTTAGCAAGATCCTTGTCGGGAGCTCAGTTGTGGGGTTACTGGCAATTCTTGTATGGTTTGTTTATATGAATATTATAGATGTATAGGGAAGGAGTTCGTTTATGACAACTGATGAAACCGAGTTAACTTTTATTCGTTGCCCAGGATGTAGGAGTTTGGTCCCGGCAGTGGCAAGTCGTTGTCGCATGTGTGGAGAACTCCTTCAAAATAGCACTCCTGAAAGCAGTGTCGCTGCAGAGCATGGGGGAGAAAGCGATGTATTTTCCAGAAAAAGTCGGGTCAGGCAGCGAACGATCTCCTCGCCACATGGAGAAGAACTAGAAAGTGAGAATAGTGAAACAGATCATGAATTGAGAGTGGAAGATGAAGTGGAAGAAGTTCGTGAGTTTACTTCGATTTCTCCGGTGAGCGACGAAAATAGAGAGGATGATCACTATCGAAATGGCGAGAGTCATGAAGAAGATGATGATTCTTCAAGCTTCGTTGAAGTCGATACTCCCGAAACGTATTCTGGATTTTCTCAAAGGGATGAATATGCCTCTTCGGGGGAAATGCGAGATGAGGGGAGACAGGAATACCGAAACGAGAACGCTCCTCTCAGTGAAGGACAACGAAAGAGACGGCGAAGAAGAAGAAGAAAGAAACGTCAAGATGGAGATGTGCAGGGAGGATCTTCTCAACCGTATCACAGTAGTGGGTTAAGTAGTGGACTGGGTAGTGGGCAAGACCGTAGTCAGCCGTTTCAGGCACAAGACCGTTACCAGGATCGTTTACCAGAACGAGACTCTTATCGCACTTCCCAAACCTCAGTAATGGAGAGACCTATGCTTTCAAGAAGAGAAGAACGTAGTATGCCGGAACAGGGTGTCCAGGAACGAAGTGTTGCAAAACAAGCATTTGCTCCACTCTCTCGACCACTGGTATCTGGAGATGGGGTGCTGGTCGGTTGGTTTATTTGCTATGGAGAGGACAACCGTGGAGTGGCAACAGAGATTCGCAGTGGGCGGTATTTTTTAAGCCGCGAGCGAATTAAAGAGAGCGATCTCGTGGTGGATAATGGGAGTCTATCTACTCCTCATTGTTTATTGAGTGCCAGTCTTGAAAAAGGGCTTCGCGTTCAGGATTTAATGAGTGAGAAAGGGACCTTTTTGAGACGTTTTGGTGAGGAAAGTTTCACAGAGTGCTCTGAGCCAATCACTATAAAACATGGTGACTGGCTTCGCTTTGGTGAATATGAGGTTCTTGTTTGTTTGGTGGCGGGCAAGCCATAGCGTATTATGCGAAACGCGTTTCTTGCTCTTTTACTTTTTCTTTGTGGATGCGATCAGCGGGTACTTGTTACCGATCTGAGTCAGAGCCAGGCCACAGAGATTATCGTTGCGCTTCATCAAAGTGGTATTGATGCTGAGCGAGTGGAAGAGCGGGTTGGGCGAAAAAAAAGCTACCAGATAGCCGTAGCGAAGGGGAATTTCGGAACTGCATTAGAGATTCTTCAGAACTTCGGGTTACTTCCCAAAAAGAGTGAGAAAGTAGAAGAGCTTACTCGGCAGCAAGGATTTCTTCCAAACTCACCTGAGCTTTCTCAGGTGAGGCTGAGTTATGCTCTCTCGGCACAAATTGAAGAGCTCCTTGCCGCGCTGCCCGGAGTGGTTGATGTGCATGCCGTGGTTCGTCTCGCGCCTGACCAATCGTTATTTTCAGAATCGGCTCCTGAACATTATTCGGCGGCGTCTGTCGTTATTCGTTACGTAACGAAAGAGGGTGAGATTCCTTTCTCTGTAGACAAAGTAAAAAGTTTGGTAAGTCATTCCGTTTCAGGGCTTCGTGTTGATGATGTCCATGTGGAAACTTCGGCAATCCCCGTTGGTGAATTAAAAAAGGTTGGCGAATCGTTGATCCAACTTTCACCCTTTTTAATTACGTTCAAGGTAGCAGCTTCAGAGAGAGAGCGAGCACTCAAACAGCTTGCACTTCTTGTTCTTGTCGTTGTTGCCTGCTCAAGTGTGTTGGGGTTTTTTCTTGGCTGGCGCCGAGTTCGGGGCGGTTCCAAAAATTATCGAAAGGCTTTTAATGGTAATTTGTTAGAGGAGGGTCGAACAAGCGTGGTCAGAAAAGGAAATGGAGCAGGCACTCTTCCAGAACAAACAGAGATACAAGACTAAGAAAACATTGAACGAAATGAAACCTCTGCAACTCTGTCACCTTTTGCTACTCTGTCGCACCGAGCTGTTCAATAAAAAAAGAGCGCTTGGAATGTTCGGCAGTAAGTTTTGTTATAAACAGCCTAACGGTGCAACAGAACAGCAGAGAGGAGGCAGTTATGGCCGATAATTCTCGGTTTCGGATGCTTTCTTTTCGTGAGCAAGCGGTGGTTTCTGTGGCGGTGCTTCTTGATGGGCATGATGCCCCTGAGTACCTGCTCTACGATAAGGAACGCAGTAATGCATTATCTCGTGCTGCAAAAGACCTTGCGGCGCTTGCACCGGAGGTACGTATGCCCCTTGTGGGATCGCTTCTGAGAAAGGCACTTCAGGAGTTGGGACAAGATTTTACAAACGCGTAGGTTGCTATGTCAGGTCCGAAGAAACTCCAAGCACTCCTTACGGGTTGTCAAGCCGCGGAAGAGGAAGCAAAGCTCAAAAGAGTAAAGGTTGAAAGAGTTGCTGAAGCTCGTGAAAAAAGTCTTACTCAATGCGAAGAGAAGAGAAAAGCCCTTCAACAAAAAAGAACCCTGCTACTTCGTAAAAGAAGATCAACAGCGTTACAATCGGGGGATCTTGCCCAAGTATCTTCGCTTACTCGGTACGGGAAGCGCCTTGAGCAAGAGTTGAAAAAATTGGAAAAAAGCCTAGAAGAAAGAAAAAAAGAATACAAACGGGCCCAGATTCATGTAAAGCTTGCAGAAGAGGAAGAGCTTGAAGCTCGGATAGAAAGAAAAAAAGTTGAGCAGTTGCTTAGTAAAACTGCTCAACAAAAATTGTTCTCTGATGTCGCTCGAGAAGAGATAATGATTGATGAGTTTAATAATATGCGTAGGAAAGGTTAGGAATGGAGTCAGGCGACGATATCGGAGATGACGCTGAGTTTATACTCTGGGAGGTCTCTGAGAGACTTCAAAAACTTCGGCTCAATGAAGCGAAGTATAGTCTTGGTTTTTTAAAAGCAGAACCAACAAGTTGGTTTCCCTCTTTAGGGAAACGCTGGATTGAATTGTTTCATGCGACGAGCATTGATGTCCAGGTTGTTGGGAGTTCAACGCAGCTTGATTTTCCAGAAGGGTTGTTTCGGGTTACCCCGGTCGAGGTGGATGGGGAAACATGCGCGCTGGGCTTTGATGAAAATTCTTATCGAGCCATTGTCGATGCGATCTCTCCAGGGTGTCGTGACCGTGCAGCGGATGTTGTGTTTGAATACATTGAGAGGCGACTGGTCGCCACCCTTGCAAAGAGTTGGAGTGGGGAAACTCCACTTCAGTGTTATTATCTTTCGCTTGCGATGAGTGATGCCATTGAAATTGTGGGTACGGCACATCTTATTTTAGACATCAGCGGAGTTCAGGTAAATATTTACTTTGGATTGGGCCCCGCACTTGTTGAGAAGCTAGATCTTCTTTCTAGACAAAAGATGGGAAAGGGGAAGTCTACTGAAGCTCGCGGGGAGTTAAAGCGAGTGAGTGTCGGCATATCGGAATTAAGTGTCTCTCCAGCCGTATTGATTGATTATTTAAGGCCTGATGCGATCATTGACCTTGAGACGTTGGTTTCTCCTTATGTCACCGTTAAGATTGATGACAAACCGTGGTCAAGTGGTGAACTGCATGAATTAAACGGGAAATTTGCTGTAAAATTCCGAGATATTGGTCCTGTATCCTTAGAACCGATCTCTGGAACAACACGTGTTTGGATTGAGCTAGCTCATGTTGAGCTTGAAGGGGATCTTATAGGTGAATATTCACGAGAGGGTGCAATCTTGGTTACAGAGATACCTGCTACAAACACTGCGTTGATTTTTATTAACGGAGAGGAAGTTGGCAAGGGTGTTCTTGGGGAAATTGACGGTAGTTTTGCGCTTCATGTCTTGCCGAAATGAAGTAAATACGTCATGGCTTAAACCATGGCTGCTGCGGACGTTACCACTTTTAACATTGCTTCTTCTATCGCCCAATCTGGGTTTTCGGTGCTTGCGCTCGTTGCGCTGTTTCTTACCGTTTTGTCGCTTAGCTCATATGTAAAAATTGTTACGGTGTTGAGCATTGTTCGGGCTGGTTTTGGAATGGAGAGTATTCCATCTGGTTTTGTAACGGGCATTATCTCTCTTGTACTTTCCCTCTTTATCATGTTTCCTACGATTCAGTCTTCAACGGCAAGTTTTGATTCCACAATTGCTGGAGCTCGTGGTCCGGTAACCGATCAACTTCGTGCGAAAGCTACTACGGCTGCCTTTGAAGAATGGAAGCTCTTTCTTTCGCGTCACGCCCATCCTCAAGAAAAGGAACGGTTTTTGAAAATTGCCAGAGATCTCGCCTCAAAAAATCCGGTAGGGAGCAAAAAATCACCCACACCAGCGGAAGAATCGGCAGAGAGCATTCGCGTGCTCGCGCCAGCGTTTCTCGTATCGGAATTGAAGGAGGCTTTTAGCACGGGACTTACACTTTTTTTACCACTCTTGGTTGTCGATCTTGTGGTTTCCAATGTTCTTGTGGCAGTGGGGCTTCTCCAAGTAAGTCCTTTTTTAGTGTCTCTTCCTTTTAAGCTTTTGTTATTTGTGCTTGTTGATGGGTGGGGATTAATTGTTGGAAATCTATTGCTCTCGTATGGAAGGTAAGAATGAATGCAGATCTTCAAAGTTTTTCTTTAGTTTTCGGGTTCATTGCTAAATGCACATTACCTTTTGTGCTCGGAGCTCTGGTTGCCGGGATTTTTGCTGCGGTGATGCAAGCAGCGACATTAATCCAAGACCAGGTAATCGGATTTGTTAGTAAGCTTGCTGGGGTATCGCTTGTTGGGTATCTCTATGCAGGGACGATTCATAGTCAGATTCTCGAATATGCAAGAACATTGTGGTCTTACCCGCAGTATTATCAATGATGAGAAGCCGTAATGAGAGGTAGCGTCTGCGGCAAAAAAACTCACTCTAGATACGAAATTACCATATGAGTTTTCCCATAGCGGTTGTCTTTCTTGCTATTCGAATTAGTGCTTTCTTGTTGACCCTCACATTTCTTCCGCGAAGTTTTGTTCCTTGGCTTGTGCGTCTTTTGTTTGGAATAACATTGGGGATTTTCTTCTTTCCTTTGCTTTCTGGGGTAGGAGGAGAGGGGATGGTGAGCATACAGCAAGGAGAACTGATCTTTTCAGGTCAAGAACATTTCGTTAGCGATTGTTTTTCAGAGATTATCATTGGTGGGACGATCGGGCTGTGGACAAGTGCTTCTTTTTATGTGGCCATACTTTTTTCAACGTGGGCGGCAGCGCTTCTTTCATTATCATATCAACAAACGGCACAAAGAATCTCAATAAAAGACAATCTGCTCTTTCTTTCTTTTTTGCTTTTTGCGGCGAAATGTTTTTTTGAAGGAGGAAGAGGGGCTCAGCTCTTTTCTTTCTTTGGTCGTTTTCTAGAGGTGGTTCCTCTTGGACAGAGTGTTTTTCTGCATTCAACAAATGCTTTACTCCTCTCGATTACCTCCTTTCTTGGTAATCTTGCCCTTACTCAAGCACTCTTTATTTTTCTGCCTGTATGTGTACTTTCTTTAGCGATAGATTGTATGTTTGTTGTCAGTGAACGGTTTCTTCCCCGTTTGGTTACGACTGAGTTAATTCTCTCTACTAAGTTTCCACTTTTGCTAATTGCTTTTTCTCTCCTCCTCTATCCCTTAGCAGAGAAGCTGATCTCTATTGAAAACGAGGCGATGTCTCTTCAAGGAACTAAGCATTTAGAGGAACGAATGTTTAAGCAGCCGACACCGCAGTCTGTTCCTTAAATACAAGATACAAGAGTAAGTTCTATGGCAGCCGAGAAACATTATCCCCCAACAGAATATAGATTGAAGGAACTTCGCAGTGAGGGAATCGTTCCCTTTAGTCGAGATCTATTAAGCTTTTCGTTGATTGTAGGGCTCTGTTTGTCGTTGTTGATTGTATGGAGTGATCAAGGACCTAAGGTACAGAAATTTTTGCAACAATCGTATCAAAGCACACCGGAGAACTTAACTGCTTTTACCGCTCAAGGCTACCTATTTGGTCTGAAGCTTTGCTTTATTCTCCTTCTGCCGATCCTATTTCTCTGTATTTTGTCCTCTCTTATTCAGACGAAGTTTCTTTTTACTCCTTATCGGCTTGGTGTTGATTTTGGGCGATTTTTTTCGATTTGGAGAGAGGTCTTTCGCCAATTTCGAAAACGATTTCTTGTTGCGAGTCTTGATGTATTAAAGGTGATCTTGTGGTTTGCAGTTTCTTTTGCAATGATCTCCTCGCTTCTGGATCAATTTCCGCAAGTCAATGCTCCAGGAATGACCCTTATGGGAGAGATTTCAATACTTGAAGAGATGGGAAAAAGTATCTTTTCTATAACGCTCTTTGTTATGGGGATAATCGCTCTTACCTCCTGGGCTTTGTCTCTTTGGGTGTTTCGACAGGAGCACTCAATGAGTCGTGAAGATCTTGAAGGAGAGGTCAAACAAACAGAGATCTCCCCTGAGGTAAGAAAAGCGTTGATTGAGCGGGGACGATCACAGGAAGAGGAAGGTTGATAAGAAGTGAAGCAAGTCGAGGCTTAAAAAATGGCAGATGAGGATAAAAAAGATACATTGCCCGCAACTGCTGATGAGGGTGGGATTCGGGGGGATGCTCCTTCTCGATTATTCTCATCCTCTCGATCTTCTGCTCGTTCCGTGCAGGGTAATCAAAAAAATAAACTTGCCGTCATTCCTTTTAGTGTTCTCCTTCCTGAAGCGGGAGATCTTCGGCAACTTGTTTTGTTTCAAGCCGCGCTTGAAGCTCGGTATGCAAAACTGCTCCAAAGTGAAAGCAGTGGGGAGGAAGAGCCAAGAAAGCGGCTTGCTGAGCAGCATATGTTGGGTCAAGTGGTGGAATGGTTATCTCTCAACCGGGGAGAGTCCTAAGTAGGTGTTATGAGTGATTATCACGACGAGGAACTTCTTTCGATCTACGAGTTAGGAAGAATGTATTATGAGATGGGGTATTTTGTTCCTGCAGAGCGCATCTTTCAGGGACTTCTTGCGGTTGATGGCAATAACACCCCCGCAAGGTTAGGCCTGGGACTTTTGAAGCTTGAACATCGAGCTTACCCGGAGGCGATTATCAATTTTAAAACTGCCGTTCAAAATAACCACTATCCGATACAAGCAAAACTCGGGCTTGCCTGTAGTTTTATTGGCCTCGGTGAGATCGATCGTGCAAAGCAACTTCTTCTACAGCTCGCACCAGAATTAGAAACAAACAGAGAGATCTCTTCTGAACTGCGAGCTTTGTGGGAGATGTTAGCTTTGCGATGTGATGGATAATAGGAAGGAATAACGGCGAGAGTTTTTTGCCTGAAGTCGTTATTAGTTTTTAATCGAACTGATCTTAATTGAACACAGAGTTTCACAGGGTTACACAGAGTTAAGAGAAAAGGCTTTTAATTAAACTCTGTGTAACCCTGTGAAACTCTGTGTTCAAATCCAAACGAGAAGCTTTCAGTGACAGCTCTAGAGGTTAATCGATAGAGCTTGCTATTCTTTTTTCTTGTCTTCTTCCTCTTCGATGATGCTCGCATCAACGGTGACTTTCACCGCGTTTTCGAGGGTGTGGCGTTGGGATTCGGGGAGACCGTTTGCACCAAATAGTTTGTCTGCTTCTTCGTGGATGATTTTGAAAAGATGATCCCGCTCCGCGGCGGTCATCGGTCGTGTTGGACGTCGAACTCGTTTTACTTCAGACTGCGCTTTTGCTCCTTTTACATCAGATACACCACCAACCTTTGATGATTGTACCGGAGTTGATTTCTCAACTGAGCCTGTGCGTTGTATTGGTGGGCCACCGACTTTTCTTACCATGGGCTATCTCGCAAAAATTGCCTTACTCATATTGTACCATTTCACAAACCAAACCGACATACTAGAAAAAGAACGAGTGCTGATTTAAGAATAGTTTGAAAACGAGAAAATGGTGGGGTGGATTTGTTTCGTTTTAAAAGTTGAGCGATCATTCGTAAGCCGGGACGAACCTTTAGCCGTTGCTCCCCACTTTTTATCTTTTTTGAGATTCTGTCGCAAATATACTCTAAAATCGCTTTGTGTTCACGAACGATATTTAGCTCATCGATCTTCCACTCTTCAGCAAGGTTGCGCATGGACTTTCCTTGCCAATACATCTCCCAAAGAATTGCCTGATGAACAGGTTCAAGAAGAGCCACACACTCTAACATCTTTCGATAATCAACAACGTTTTCAGCGTCATTGTTCATCTCGCGCAGCGTGGCAAGAACGCTCGCGCTGGCAAGAAGTTGTCGGATCGAAGATCGCATTGAGTCTTCGTTTTCCGCTGTCGCTTCCGAAATGGGAAGGAGGCCTTCTCTCAATTCAGGATAGATCTGAAATAAGCTCGCAGAAATTTCACGAGAAGCTTGATCCTCTTCCGTATTGGCCCCAACACTTTTCTTCCAACTTTTAGAATTTCTTGCTTCTTCCGTTGAGGCTTCATGGATTCTTCGTCGTGCGTAGGCTCGAAAAGGAACTCCAAGCGCGGGGTCAAAGCGCCTTGCACAAAAAACAAGCGCCTCATAGGCCCCACCATCAAGTCCATCTAATTGCCAGTCAAGATTCCAAGCTCTTGCTACGGAACGGGCAATCGCAGAGGCCCAACCGGCGTGTTCTGTTACGAGCTGTTCAACGAGCTCAGCGCTTCCAGCTTGCAAACTCTTCTTTTGGGGGGAGCCTTGGTTCATCTTTTTAAGATGTCGGTAAGGGGGTTAATTTTCTTATTTTAAACCGAACTTCCTAGTCTCCGACTCGCTAATTAGGTTCTCTTACTAATAGTGACAGATTTCGCCTCAATTAGCCACAAAAGCATAGTTATTCTCATGAGTTAGAGTTTTAAAGAAGTGTCGGTACTAGTTTCTCTGATTAGGGGAGGTAGTTGGTGCTTATGGAGATTTAACAGTCAGAAACAGGGAGTAGACCAACTTTATGGCTCAGGTCGCGGTAAAAAGAAAAGAGAAACGAATATCTATAGAAAAACGCTCAGAGTTAGGCGCTCGGGAGATCGAAAAATTAATTCTCGATCACCGAGAAAATGGCCGAAAACTTGCTCGAAGCGTTCTTCGTAAGTGGAGAGCACGCCTTTCCTTGGAGGAGGTAGATAGTATCGTTGATCTCACTCTGTGTGAGGCAGCAAAGCGATATCGTCCTGACAAAGGAGCTTGCTTTATGACCTTTCTCTTCTACCATTTACGGGGATACTTAGTGCGAGCTGTTGCGAGTGCTGCAAACGCAAATAATATGTTTCATCAATACGCAAAGGCTTCAGGTGTTGATCCAAACGAGTGGAGCAAGATCCCTGATGATGCATTCCCTTCCTTTATTCCTGATTGTGCATCGTTTGGTCTTCAAGAGGTTGATTGCCCAGAGGGAATGCTTCTCCAAAAAGAGCGAAGAGACCTCTGTCGAAATGCTTGCTCACAATTAGATAACCTTGAGCAGGAAGTTATTAATCGCTCATTTGCTGATGAAGAATCTTTGGTTGATATCGCTCGAACACTTGGTTATAGCCGGTGCCATATCTCTCGTGTAAAAAAACGAGCACTCGAGCGGTTGAGTTCAACAATGGAAGAGTTCTCTGACGTGCTCTCCGATAATAGAGTGAGAATAGCGACTCCTGGAAAAAGAGTGATCAAGAAGCGAAGAAGTCGTCGTCGCACTCAGAAGGAGTCTCCTCTCCGAGTTCAGCTTAGAAAATCAGCATAACTTTATTGTTGGAAGGAGGAGGAAGGGTCCTCCTTTTTCAGATCCCCCCCCTCTGATTTGTAAGTAAAAATAGACGCTTATATTGCCTCGTGTTTAAGTAAAGATTCCTTATTGAATCCCCCTTGCGAAAATTCCCGTTAGTTCATAATGTTTAGGTCGTATAAAGTTCTTATTAGCTTTTTTACTGAGCGCCAAAGTTAGCTTTCTATTTTAATAAGAGGCCAACCCGATAGAGTATCAGGGTAGACCGGATAGAAAGGCGGATAGAAAGGCGGATAAAAGGCGGAGAGAAGAGGATAGAAGCGTAGTGGAAGTGATGACACAGGATGGGGAATTAATATGAACTTAGGGGAAGTGGCTTCTTTTGTCTGTATTAGTGTTTTTGTGCTCTCAATGGTCTTTAGTGACTGGGGATAAAAGGGGGTGCTCTCTCTTTTATTTATTTTTCGTAATTTATTAAGCAGGTGTCTGCTACTTAAATTCAATAACAACCGTAGGCTTCCAAGCTTTCTCACCTTCAATATCTGCATTTGGTTGCTTTCTTAGCTGAGAGAGGATCTCTTCATCGAGTGTAATTGGTAGGTGTGGAGAAGAGACTACGTAGAGCTCTTCTTTTCCAGCTGAAATCTGATCTGCACCACTTGTGGGAATTAGTGTTCCGTCTTTAAACTGAAAGGTGACAAGAACTTTCTCTGCAAGCTTTTTTCCGGAGTTTTTTACCGTGACAGAGCAGGAAGTGATTTTGTTTTGTGCATTTCTTTCAACCACGACCTCTTCATGCTCAAGGTAGGCGTTGATTCCTCTGCTGCTATTGGTCTTTGGGGTTTCTTCTGAGGAGCTTTTTGGTGGTTGTTTCTGAAAACCACTGATGAGTTTGCTTGACGAATAGCGAGAGATCTTCCCTGGAGGAAGAGCTGTTGCATTTTGAACTCCCTTCGGTACTTTGTTTCCGTAGTGAACAACACCAGCAGAATCTGTCCACTCAAACACTGTTTCTGCCAAAAGCTCTGAGGTAAGAAACAGCACGAAAAAAAATAAACAGATCCCTTTTAAATAATCGTTATAAGAAAAATCTCTTAATGCTCGACTCATACTTCTCCCAGTGATAAATGAAAACCCGAGATACAAAAGAATCATTTGAACGTAAGAAGACAGAGAGAGAACATAACACAGACGGGACAAAGAATAAAAAGTTATTATGGTACCGCTGTTATTATGGCCTCTGTAAAGCGCTATGACAAATCAAGAATCTTTTCGTCGACGGGATGGTCGTTTCTATAACGAACTTCGTGAGATAAAATTCATTTCGGGAGTTAATCCTTATGCCGAAGGGTCGTGTGAGGTGAATTTTGGTAACACCAAGCTTCTGTGTACTGCGACAATCGAAGAGAACGTTCCCGATTGGCTCAAAGGAAAAGGGGAAGGATGGATTACTGCTGAATATGGAATGTTACCACGGGCGACGCATACCCGCACAAAGCGAGAAGCTGCAAGTGGCAAACAAGGGGGAAGGACGATGGAGATTCAGCGCCTTATTGGTCGTGCGCTCAGACAAGCAGTGTCGCTCCGCTCCCTTGGTGAAGTTACCATTCGTCTTGATTGTGATGTGCTCTGTGCCGATGGAGGAACTCGGTGTGCTGGAATCTCGGGTGCATGGGTTGCTCTTATCTTAGCATTACAAGAAGCGTGCAGGAAGAAGATCATACCGACTGTTCCAGCGGTGGTCCCTCTTGCTGCCGTTTCTGTGGGAGTTGTAGAGGGAAGGACAATTCTCGATCTTTGTTATGAAGAAGATAGTAGTGCTGAATTTGATTTAAATCTTGTATTTCTTGAAGATGGTTCCCTTGTTGAAATTCAAGGAACCGCAGAAAAGAAAACGCTCCAGTTTAAAGACATTCTGCCACTCATTGAACTTGGAAGGATGGGGGCTGAAAATATAATCAAGTTATCCAAACAAGCAGTTCATGGATAATGTAGAAGCACTCTATCGACCAACAGAGATTGTTATTGCCTCAAACAATTTCAATAAAACACGAGAGTTAAAAAGTGTTGGCAAGCGTTTTGGACTTTCTTTGCTTACTCCAGAAGAGTGTCGGACTCGATACCGCCTCCCGGAACCACCCGCGGTTGAAGAAAATGGAGAGAGCTATCAAGAAAATGCCCTCTTAAAAGCAGCGGCATTTTCTCTCTGGTCAGGGTGTGTCAGTTTAGGCGACGATTCTGGGTTAGAAATACGTGCGCTCAATAATGAACCAGGACTTCATTCTGCACGATATGCAGAAACAGACGCTCTCCGGATCGAGCGGGTGTTACGAGGGCTTCAAGGAAAAGTGGGAAGTGAGAGAAAGGCAGCCTATGTTTGTAGTTTATGTCTCTATTACTCCAATACCTTAGTTCTCTGTAGTGATTATCACCAAGAGGTGGAGATTTTAGAGCGCCCTCAGGGAGCTGGTGGGTTTGGGTATGACCCTATTGTCTATGTTGAAGAATTTAAGAAAAGCTTTGCAGAGTTGGATTTTTCTTTTGTCAGCGAGCATGGATTTCGGGCTCAGGCGGCTAAAAAATTGTTTCAGGAGCTCTTTTCTAAAGTTAGCTGAATTACTAGACTTTGTTTTTGTAATGGTGTTATGAATCATCGTTGGACGTGTTTTGATAACCGTATTTTGATAACGGGGTGTAGCGCAGTCTGGTAGCGCATCGGTTTTGGGAACCGAGGGCCGGAGGTTCGAATCCTCTCACCCCGACCAATATTTTATTTACGCTGAGAAGCTTCTAAAACACCTCTCATCATCATAAATTAAAATAATGTTGGAAGTGTATGCCGAGTCCATCGACACCGTTTCATAAAATTCACTTAGAGATCGAGCTTTCCAATAGTAAGGAAGGAATCATTCCTTGCGTCAATATGCTCTGTGCACCTCTCCTGATAATTCTTCCCACACCCCAAGTTTTACCAATCAAGCTCGCTCTCCAGGAAGCTCTTGCGAATGCAATAGAGCATGGGAATTTAGAGATTTCGAAAGCAGAAAAGAGCGCCGCATTAAAGAATGACACCTTTGAAGCATTGGTAAAAACGAGACAACAAGCAACTACGAAGGAAGAGCGGAAAGTTCATATTACTATGGAGCTTACTAAATCGCAGTGCAGTTTTGTGGTGGAAGATGAGGGAAGGGGCTTTGATTGGAGAGGTGAACTAAAATCGTTACCAACAGAAACCTCTCTCGAAGAGCTTCACGGGCGTGGATTAACGCTGATTACGGCTGCTTTTGATGAGACTCATTTTAATGAGCAGGGAAATATTATAACGATGACAAAGAGATTTTTTTAGCCTTTCTAACAAAATGAAAACACCTGTCGTGGGGGGCGCCACGCAGCACAAAACAAACCCAGGAAAAAATAGCGATTTATTGGGGTCTCGC
>CAZDIO010000155.1:0-36600 GCA_964505555.1 uncultured Bdellovibrionales bacterium | reverse complement strand
TCCTGATTTAATGCCTTAATTAAAAAAATCTATTATTATACAAAATTTATTGATATTAACTATTTGAATTCATTGAGAAAATAAATTTTCTAGTATTGTATATACATTTTATATATACTTTGATTATGAAAAATGGTGGGGTCAAAACACTTATCTCTCTTCGGATCGAATCCCAAGTTTTGGAGTGGTTTCGCAAGCAACGACCCAAGGGGTATCAGACGTTTATTCAGTCAGTGCTTAAAAACTTTATGGAAGAGCAGAGTCGACAACATATTCGTGCCGCTGGGCGAGCGCAGGAGATTTTTCGTCGCTATTATGCACAGTGTTTTTGGCATTATGATCAGAACTTGGAGATTACGCCTAATAATATTGATCTCGTAATTCGGGGGCTTAAAAAATATGGCGGACGTGAGGGCTTAGCTCTTGCTGAGGAGTTGGGGAGCTAACTATTATGCCGATAACCGCATTTCAACGTTCTGTACTTTTACTTTTACGAAGCCACCGAAATCCTAATAGTTATGTTGCAGGTGGTATTGCAATTCACCGAGCACAATCCAGTATACGTCATTCTAATGATATTGATTTTTTTCATGATACGGATGAGGCTGTTACTACTTCATCGAGTGTTGATTTAGCGTTATTAAACAAGCAAGGCTACAGTGCTACAATACTAATTAATCAGCCCAGTTTTGTGCGAGCAGTTATCGCTCGTGGGCAGGAGGCGCTGAAGCTTGAATGGGTGAGAGATACGGCATTTCGGTTTTTCCCGGTTATTGAAGATGATGAGCTTGGGTATCGGCTGCACGATGTCGATCTTGCGGTAAATAAATGTCTCGCGCTTGCAAATCGCAATGAGGTTAGAGACATCATCGATCTTATTCAGTTGAACCAGGAATCGCTCAGTCTTGCGGGCGCCTGTTGGGCGGCTTGTGGAAAAGATCCGGGATTTACCCCGGAGCTCCTTATTGATCATATGAAAAGAAACTCAATTATTCGACCAGAGCAGCTCAGTGCCGAATTGCTTGTCCGACCGATGTCGCCGAGCGTTTTAAAACAAGAGTGGCTTACGCTTTTAGCTGCAGCCCAAAGCACTCTTCAAGCGCTTCCAGCAGCTGACTTAGGATGTCTTTACTTAAACAGTACAGGATCGGTGGAGCGTTTGCCAAATCCACAAAGTCTTCAAACCTACCAACGTCATTTTGGTTCAATTGGTGGAAGTTGGCCCAGATTGGCGGCTTAAGAATGTCTCATAAACCATTGCCTGATAAGTAAAGTTATCGGGCAATAAGGGTATCTATCCTGGCTCTTTCCATCATAGTAACTAAATAACTGGGTAGAAGAGTGATGCCGCCTTACCAAAACGTTGCTCGTGCACGTTTCGGTAAGGTGTCCATGGTTAATGGGTTTTATTCCAAAGGTGTTTTTAGCGGAGGGGGCGTGACATGAATACAGTGCGACCGGAGCTACAAGGTAGCGGTGACTGTGCAGTAATGATCTTTGACCTCAGCAGAGGTCCTCTCACGGCATGGCGAGGTGGGATCCGTCGAGGATATGATTACCTCTCACTACTCTATCTCCGACAGTTTCCAAATATCCATCGTTTGCCAAGGAGCAGAGAATATCTCTCTATTGGTGATGGTGCTCCCTGCCCTGTGGTTGTGATGTTTGGAGGGCAAGTAGCGCATGATTGTGGAATTGTCGATGGGAGTAGTAATTTGCTACGAGTTCTTCACTTCGGAGTTGCTGAGTATGTAGATGGTAGTCGTTGTTGTGGTGGTGATGAGACCGGCCTCGGCTGCTACGGAATGATGCTTGGAGGCCGCGTTTCACTTACGTGGGTCAATCGAGAAGAACTGAGTGGCAAAAAACTCCTCGCGGTTCCTGGTGGTCAGATCAGTAGTGAAGCCGAAGTCATTTTGATCTGCCCAAGCGCAGCTACCAACAAGCAGGCGTTGCAAACCCCAGAAAATCTCCTGCTTCCTGTTCTCAAATCGTTCGGTGCGTCGAGGCAGGTTGAGCCGAGCCCCGTAGAGTAAGAAGTGCGCTTACGGATCAGCGTTCCTCGCATGGGATAGTGGCAACACTTGGGGCGTTGGTAGTCTAAATTATGCCAACGCCCCAAGAACGCTACTAGTAGATGACGGTTTAGACGTGTTTGAACTTTGGACACTTTCTCATTCTTATGGCGGCACGGAATCCAGGTGTAACCTGGATGAGCTGCAAGCAGGAAAAAAGATCAATAAAGAGTGCGGGAGCAATCACGAAATGGGCTGCTTGCTAAACGGTAGATAACAATTCAGGTGATATCGCGGCGAGGGTGGTGTTCGACCTCAGGTCAGATAGAACCTTTTTTATCAAGCATTATTGCCACTCAAAAAAGAGGCGCACTCCCACGCGCATGTTGCGACGTGGGAGTGCGTGTTTCCCGTTCTATTTTTTGGCTGGGACGGCAAACGAACGCGTTAGCTTCGTGCTTCGCGAAAGACTCTGTTTACAACCGCGTGTCCTTCAATCCTGCTGTTAATTGCGGTAGCAAGGTCGCCTGAGTGGCAGCCGTTCGCAAAGCAAAAAACGCCAATAAAGCCCAAGCCGTTCTCTCTCACCTCCAACAAATCCCCTTTCGGGGGAAGAAGTTCTCCAACCCTCTGACCGCCGCAATTCGTCACGATCGTCTCTACGTCAGACGCTGAACAATTGCCCATGTCATACCTCTCCTCTGTTTTCCTCTGTCTGAAGGGTACCGTTCAAGGCAGCACCAGCAACCACAACGGCCGCTATAACTGTGCTCCTCGATAAAACATTCATTCCACCCTCACTGCGAGAGCCATCAGCAAACATCGCTCTTACAGTGAAGAAACGCCATCTACTCAACGCTAAGTGGTAGAAAAGACCATAATAGTTCAAGGATATTTACATAAATCGGGCCAGTTTACTAGGGAAGCAAACATAAAGAAGAGAGAGAAAAAAGAGACACAGCGGGGATATAGCTGCGAGGAGAAGCGGCTGCTTCCTCCACTGTTTCGTAGGAAGGAACACAGGAGATCTATCCTTCTACGCCTTTCGTTCAAAATAAAGAAGGTCAATAAAGATTCCTGCTGCAAGGAGTAGTTGTCTTGCGTCTTTGGTGAGGTCTCGAGAGAGAAACGTTATGTGGAAGGCATCGGCGTCGGTGAAACCTTCTTTTAGAAAGCCTTGCCACTTCTTTTGTATCACGGCGACTTCTTGGCCGTTTCGAAAAAATGGGAAGGTCCAGATCTTCCAGATCGGTGAGGAGACAGACATGAGGATTGAGCCGGTAGGTTCTAGTACTTCAAAGCGCTTATTGATCAGAGAAAAACGTTGCTGAATAAACCCAAGTTGTCTTCCTGAGGTGGTTACAACATCGAGCCTTTGGAGGAGCGGCTTAAAGGGGTGTCGTGCTTTCATCACCTCTTTCTTGTTGTTATCAAACACTAAGATTTCAAACGATCGCCAGTGTCCGATAATCTGACGAGAAAGCATCCCCACTATCCCCTTTTGCTGCTCGGCAGCAAAGCCGATGCTGGTTCCATCTGCGGCTTCAATTGAATATTTGTTTCGTGTTTCAAAACCAAAGAGTTCGGTTAGCTCCTTTTTTTGTCGGATAACTATATTTTGAACCTGCATGAGCTGATCTTCAAAAGCCATCTATGATTCTCCCAAAATGATCGGATTCTTTACGTCCTACTGAAAAAGAAATGCGCATAAAGGCGTTCCATTCCATGAACGAAAAGAGGCTCGAAATATTTCGCCTATCTGTAAAAACTGATGTGATTATGATGATTACGAGAAAGGAAGTGGTTCAAAGGGGCGCACAGCTAACTTCAACACAGCGAACTTCAACATGCTGTGCTATGCGCTACCCTTTTGTGGAGTATTAGTTCCCTTCCGTAGCGCCGCGATTGCTGATTCCTAAGAGCCTTGCGCGGTTACACATATCGGCAAGAGATACTGACTGTAAGTTAGAGCTTAATGACTCTTCTACTTCTGACCAGATCGTCTCAACAAATTCAGCCAATGCGGTCTTGTCAGGGCGGGTATCTTCTTTCTGCTTTGGACGAAGTGCGCTTAACACCTCTTCTAACTTGATATCTGCTGGATCTCTCTCCAAGCAATATCCCCCTCGTGGACCACGTTTTCCGGCAACGATATTTGCACGTTGTAATTTCGAAAAAATCTGCTCAAGAAAGCGCGGTGGAATATTTTGTCTTCGAGCAAGTTCTTTCACTTGAACTCTGCTCTTTCCGAGGTTGTAAGCGAGATCGACAAGCGCCAAAATCCCGTACTCCTCTTCTTTTGAAAGTGTTAGTGCCATTTGCCTATGCTCCAAACTTATAACGGTTACCAAAAAGACGGTTCCTGGATATGCTTACCTCAGACCCAGAAATAGCTGTTGTTTATTCTAGTAAACGGATAAGGAAATGTAAAGTCTACCCCCGTACTTTTTCGGACCAACCTCGTTAGGATGAAGAATTTGGCTTTGAAATAGGGGAAAAAGCCTTTTTTAGGCGTATTAAGGTGAGGGATCCACAGGGCGGGGGTCATTGTACATCCAGAAAAAGTTCCTTATATTGAAAGTTCCCATGTGCCTGTTATTACATCTATTTTAAATGGCAAAAATTGTATTAATCAACATCTCTGGAGAGGATAAACCAGGTGTCACCGCAGCCCTGATGAAGGTCCTCTCTTATTACGGAGTGACCGTCCTTGATATGGGACAGGCGGTAATCCACGATTTTCTCTCCCTAGGAATCCTTGTTCATATTCCAGACAAAGAGGAGTCCTCCCCCGTTTTAGAAAAAGTGCTTTTTCAAACGTATGAGCTTGGATTGAGTGCAAAGTTCACACCGGTCTCTCCTGCAAATTATGAAGAGTGGGTCTCCTCACAAGGAAAAGCCCGCCATATGGTTACGGTTGTTGGAAAAACCCTTGCCGCCTCGCAACTTGCAGAGATCACCGCTGTCATTGCTGAAAATGGTCTTAATATCGATATCATTAACCGTCTTTCGGGACGAATCTCACTGACAAAGGAGCAACAAACCCCTCGCGCTTGTGTCGAGTTTTCTGTGCGCGGAGAGCCACGAGATCCGCACCTGATGCGCGCACGATTCATGGAGATCTCCCACGCTACGGGAGTAGATATCGCGTTTCAAACTGATGACATTTATCGACGAAACAGAAGACTTGTTGTGTTTGATATGGACTCAACTCTCATTCAAGCCGAAGTCATCGATGAGCTTGCCCGCATTAAGGGGGTAGAAAAAGAGGTCTCTCTGATAACTGCAGCAGCGATGAATGGGGAGATGGATTTTAAGGAGAGTCTCAACAGGCGTGTTTTAATGCTCCGGGGATTGCCGGCTTCGGCGTTAGAACAGGTTGCAAAATCACTTCCCTTGACGGAGGGGGCCGAGCGGCTGACATCAACTCTCAAAGCACTTGGGTACAAGCTTGCAATCGTCTCTGGCGGCTTTACCTATTTTGGAGAGGTGCTTCGAAAAAAACTTGGTTTTGATTATGTTTATGCAAACGAGCTTGAGGTTATAGATGGAGTATTGAGTGGGAGGTGTGTTGGGGAGATTATTGATGGGGCAAGAAAAGCAGAGATCCTTCGTGAGCTTGCAAAAAAAGAACAGCTCTCTTTGCAGCAAACAATCGCTGTAGGTGACGGGGCAAACGATCTGCCGATGCTCGATGTGGCTGGTCTTGGAATTGCGTTTCATGCAAAGCCTGTTGTGAAAAAAAATGTAAAACAGTCAATTTCTACCGTAGGCTTAGATGGGGTTCTCTACCTGATTGGAATCCGTGACCGGGAGATAGAAGAGAAGAAGTCTTAGAGCTTCTAACAAAATGAAAATGCCTGTCGTTGCGAGCCGGGAGGCCCGGCCGCCGGGCGAAGCGAAGCAATCTCGAACCTTTGATGGTGATATGAGATTGCTTCGCTTCGCTCGCAACGACAGACGATGCCATTCTTTGGTTAGAGGCTTTTGGAGGCTCTTAGCACAATACGGCACTCGGCTTTGAGATATACTCACAATCCTTAATATAAAAGCGTAGGGGGAGATCTCTCCCGTTTGAAATCCCAATTCTTGTTGTCGTTACGATCTCAAATCGGGGAACTTTTTTCTCAAGTGAATCTGGTGTCAAAATCTTTACCGGACCTCTTCTGAGATTAAGGCCGTTATGTTCTATCCCCATTCCCATCGCGAGCATTAACTTTCCAGGACCGTTACAGAGCTGAATGCGCTTTTCTGTTTTCCTTCGCTTCTCCATAAGAGAAACACCTTTGAGCGGTTCAAGCGCCCGAATGAGCACCGCCTCCCCTACTCCCTCTGGCCCAGAAACTACGTTAAAACAGTGATACATGCCGTAGATAAAATATACGTAACTATATCCAGCGGGCCCGAACATCGTTTTGTTTCGCTTCGTCATCCCCCGGTGGGCATGACAGGCGGGATCTTTTTGATAGAGGTAGGCTTCTGTTTCGACTATTCGCCCGATAGTAATTCCGTCCGAAGAGCGATGTGCGAGGAGCTTGCCCAGGAGATTTTTTGCAAGAGGAATCGTTGCGCTTTTAAAGAACGCATCTGAGAGGATCATTTGCCTCAGTTGAGCCGAGTGTATGTATCTTCGGTTCGCTATTTACTCGCGCTACGTTTGAAGATCGGATTCTGCGCTTTTTCTTTGTTTAACGCGCGACGTTTCCGAATTCTTCGGCGCTTCTTAATGTTTTCATTTTTTCGCGCGCGCTTCTTTTTTGTAACCTGTGTTCGTGATGCCATTCTCTTACTCCGTTATTTGATACCCAATACTTTTTAACTTCTCTACAAACTCTGCCCGCTCGCGTTTTCCAGAGATCTCAGACTCAAGAGTTTTCTCACTGAGCTTCTCTCCAGTAAGTGCTCTTTTTAAGAATGGAAGCTCAAGTCGTGTAAACTTTACACTCTCCAATTGATAATCTTCAAACGCTCTCCATGCCATTGGCACCCGTTCTGAAACAAGCTTTGCCATCGCCTCTGCAAAAACACGGATCTCATACTGGGCATGTTTATCAAGACGAAGCTGTAGAAAATGAAATAAATTATGAAGGTCAATCTTCCAATACCATTCAGTGTAGAGAGACACCGGAAGGTTTATCCGCGCAAGCTCTCGGCGCATCTTTTTTCCTAAATACTGTTGATACTCTTCATAGATATGCGCCTGGGTTTCGCCGAAGGTCTTTGCCACTGCTTCTGCCCCTTCGACCTGTTTTCCTGTTCCGCCTTGTTTGTTTTGTGCTGATTGCGTCGTGCAAAGTTCTGCTGGTGGCTTGTAGAACACATCTGGCATTTCGCTATAGCGAGCACTGACCTCGTTAACATTTGCTGTTCGGTGACGAATCCATTGGCGAGCTACAAAAATCGGCATTCGACAGTGAAACTTAAACTCGACCATCTCAAAAGGGGTCGTGTGTTGATGGCGCATCAGATAGCGAATCAACCCTTCATCCTCGTTAACGGTTTTTGTACCCTTTCCATAAGAAACCCGTGCGGATTGAACAATAGAGGAATCATCCCCCATCACATCGACAAGACGAACAAAACCGTTATCAAGAACGCGAATAGATCCTTCAGGAAACGTGGTCTCGGTGGTTGTTGTTGGTTGTGTTGCCATTTGTTTTTCTTACATCATCTCTGGTGCATTGTGCTCATCCACATACTGCAGAGAGTTTTCTTTCGGGTTTTCTTCAAAATCCTGGTCGCTGATACTTATAAGCTCTTTTTTCGTTTGTAATTTTCTTTCTACCCCTCTCTTTTCTAAAAAGAACCGAGAGGTAAGTTTTACATAATTAATCGGATAACCTTTATAATAAAACAGCTTCTCAAACTCACTTGCAACATTTCCTCGAACAAATTCGCTCTGGTAGAGATCTGTAGTTTCCTCGGAAATGTCAAAAAGACCAATATCTCTTACAATATGTAAGAAGCGATGGAAATACTCAGGATGATCAGTTTTAACAGAAACAAACCCCCCTGGGGCTAACTGGTTATAGCAAAGCTTTAAAAATCGTTCACTCAACAACCGATGTTTCTCCTGACGTGGCTTCTGCCAGGGATCGGGAAAGTTAATATAAATCCCACTGATTGAGTGAGGAGAGAAGATACGGTCAATCTCTCCGGCATCTTTACGAAGTACAAAAATGTTTTTTACCTCAGCCCTGTTTGCTTTCTCTAGAGTTCTCACTGTTCGTTTCAATCGAACTTCAAATCCAAAATATACCGCTTCAGGGTTTAGCTTTCCTTGTGAAATGAGATGTTCTCCAGAACCGGAGCCAAGTTCGCAGAAGATCTTCTTTTGCTGAGAGAGTTTAGAAATTTGATTGAGATCCTCTGCAATTGAATCAAACGTGAAAATTCTTCCCGGAAAATCATGCAGCCGACTGCGATAAGGATTTTTAAAGACACCGCACATAGAGAGTTACGAACTTAAGAAGGTCGATCCGAAGGAGACCACTCGGGATTCGTTTCGGTTTTTGGTTTTCCCGCGTCTGTCGGAGCTGGTTTTGTTACCGAAGCGGTTCTTTTCTTGGAGATAATTCGTGCAGTTGCTGCACAACTTTTTTCAATCTCCTCTGCTTTTTTTAAAATTGCACGAGCTTCCTCAAGGAGCCGCTCACCGTGCGCTGCATGCTCACGTGCCTCTGCCGCCGCCGCTTGGGCCTTGGAGGCTGATGCCGTGGCTGAGGCAAACGACTCTGTCGCTATCGGATCCTGATCTGCTACCGGAAGAGCTGGAGCACATCCAATGAAAAGACCAATGAAAGAAATAGCTATTAGAAATAAATGACGCATAACGTTGACCCTTGTTTCACTGCTATCTAGATACTATCTTCACCCAAGAAAGGCTAGCAGAACTTAGCTAATAAAAAAACTCTCCTTAGGAAGATATCTAACAGTTAATGGATCTCTCGTTCATTGTAAGGAAAGGTAAGGTTCTCTTTGTTTTACCGACCAATCGTTGTATTCTAACTTAACCTTCATGTATTGGCTCATTTGACAATGGACCCCTCATTTCACCTCTTTGAACACACAGCAGATATCGGAATCACCGTAGTTGCGCCTTCTCGTAGAGAATTAATTCAACCAGCCCAAGATGGCCTCTATGCGGTGATTGGCGAACTTCGGTTTTTAAACGCTTCAGATCCGCACCCCTTTGTTTTTAGAAGAACAGGCGAGGCTGATTTCCTTCTCCTTCGGGAGTATCTTTCAGAGTTACTATTCTTATTTGAACGAGAAAAGCGAATGGTGAGTTCTGTAACGGTAGAAAACTTTTCTGAAAGAGAACTTTTCTTGTCAGCGCTTACGGAAGTTGTCGATATTGAACACTCGATTTACTATCGAGAAGTAAAAGCAATTACCTACCATGAATTGAATATAAGAGAGATTGTTGGTGGGTTTGAAGCTACCATCATCGTTGATATTTAAAACCTATGAAAAAGTCCTCAGTTCCACTTAATCGCCTCGATGATTTTCGTTGGCAGATTCCAAAAAGTTATAAGAAAGGAATGCTTGTTGATGGAATAATTTATGGAAATGAAAATATAATAAAAAAAATACGGGAAGACAGCTCTCCCGATCAGGTTGCAAACGTGGCTTGTCTTCCGGGAATTGTGAAATATTCACTGGCCATGCCAGATATTCACTGGGGATACGGATTTTGTATCGGAGGGGTTGCCGCTACAGACCCTGCAGAAGGTGGGGTCATTAGTCCGGGAGGTGTGGGGTATGACATTAACTGCGGAGTGCGGTTGATTCGAACCAATATCTCTCTCCATACCGCACAACCGCTCATGGAACGGTTGATCAATGCGTTATTTTCAAAAATTCCAGCCGGTGTGGGAAAAGGAGGGATTGTTACTTTTAAGCGAAGTGAGCTCATAAAGCTCATGGAGCAAGGGTCAACGTACGTCGTAAAGCGTGGCTATGGGTGGAGTTCCGACGTAGAGCATACCGAGGCTTACGGGTGTCTTGATGGTGCCCGACCGGATTTTGTTAGCGATCGAGCCATTGAGCGCGGAAGCGATCAGTGTGGAACACTTGGCAGTGGGAATCACTTTCTGGAAGTGCAGGTAGTTGACACCATCTTTGATCAGGAAGCAGCAGATGCGTTTGGACTTGAAGAGGGAAAACTTACGGTAATGATTCATTCTGGCTCTCGGGGACTTGGATACCAAGTATGCGAGGATGCACTTTCTGTGCTTCAGGATACTCCAAGGAAGTACGGGATCACTCTCTATGATAAACAACTTGTCTGTGCTCCAGTTCATTCACAAGAAGGCGCACGTTATCTCGGGGCGATGCGCGCTGCTGCAAACTTTGCGTGGGCAAATCGACAAATTATGACCCACCTTACGCGAGAAGTTTTTGAAACCGTGTTTTCTACCTCTTCTGAAGCCCTGGGGATGAATCTTATTTATGATGTTGCCCACAACATCGCTAAGATGGAGTCCTATGATGTTGACGGAAAGAGCAGATCCCTCTGTGTGCATCGAAAAGGGGCAACACGAGCATTTCCACCAGGGCATCTAGAAGTTCCTGATCGCTACCGCAGTGTAGGACAGCCGGTGCTTATTCCAGGAGATATGGGGAGATACAGTTATGTGCTTTCCGGTCTTCCGGGTGCGATGGAGCATACGTTTGGAAGTTCATGCCACGGTGCGGGAAGACAGATGTCTCGGAGCGCGGCTATTCGTGCAAGTAAGGGACGATCTATCGCTGATGAACTTCTTCAACGGGGAGTTATTGCACGAGCTCGTGGGAGAACCGGACTTGCTGAGGAGCAGCCTGACGCCTACAAGGATGTCAATGAAGTTGTCTCGGTTGTTGATGGTGCAGGCATTAGCAAAAAGGTGGCTCGGTTACGACCGGTGGGGGTTATTAAGGGATGAAGGATGAAGCATAAGTGGTCGTTCTTTAGATTTCTTGCGTTTTAGTCCTCCCCTGTGTTGAAATATCTCTGTGTTGGAATAAAATTCTCCAAACCTCAATGAAAAGGAGCCTGTGATGAGTGAAGTTGTAATTGCGGATAAAAAGCCAACCGTCATTGAGCTTGATGCAGGCACCTACTATTGGTGTGTCTGTGGAAGAAGTACCAATCAACCATACTGTGACGGTTCACACGCGGGGACAGGCTTCTCTCCTCTTTGTTTCACTATCGAAGAGAAAAAGAAAGTGGCCTTGTGTAATTGTAAGCATACTCAAAAATCTCCCTTTTGTGATGGGGCCCACAAAAAATTATGATCCATGTTGCTCATAGCCCCGATAGTGATGATTACTTTTTGTTTTGGGCAATTCGAGAAAACAAAATAAATTGTGAAGAACTTCTCTTTTCTTTTTCAGAATACAATACTAGTGAATTAAACGCTCGAGCAGCTGCCGGTACAGACGACATAGTCGCAATTTCTACCGCGGCGTATCTCCAGTGTAGAGAGAACTATCTCGTTCTTCCTTCGGGAGCCAGTGTAGGAAGAAATTACGGCCCGGTTGTTGTTTCTAAAAAATCTTTCTTAACTGAAAATCTCAATGACCTTGTAATTGGAATTCCAGGAAGAACAACCACCGCTGCCCGGGTGCTGAAACTCATCGCGCCTCAAGCGCAAACAGTGGAATTCCCAATTACTCCCTACAGCGCGGCGTTCTCTGCGCTTCGTCAAGGAGAAGTTGATGCGATATTGCTCATTCATGAAGGTCAGATTTTATATAAAGAAGAAGGACTGAAGCTGATAGTAGATCTTGGGGTATGGTGGGATGAGACCTTCCACCTTCCGTTGCCGTTGGGGATTAATGTGATCCAGAGGCGTCTTGGAGATAAGACCATAGAGAAAGCCTGCAGAGTAATCGCAGCTTCGATTCTCTATGGACTATCCCACAAAGAAGAAGCGGTGCGGTATTTGCAACAGATAAACAAAGAGAGAGAGAATTTTTCTTGTAACGAAGAGGATCTCTATCGATATCTTTCTATGTATGCAAACGAGGATTCACTTCAGTTTACCTCTTCAACCTTTCAGGCGATCGAGCTGCTTCTGAGCACCGATCATCAACATTTTTCATTAGCAGAGCATCTTGCCGGATCAAGGTCAGTAAAGATCAGGAGCAATGGGTAAGATCTTAAAACGAGAAAAAAGTGTCTACGCCGGAACGGATCACACTTTTGACATCGCCATCATTGGTGGTGGGATCCATGGCGCAACACTTTGTCGAGAAGCAGCGCTTCGTGGATATGATGCGTTGCTTCTTGAGGCAAATGACTATGCTTTTGGAACAAGTTCTCGTTCCTCAAAGATGATTCATGGTGGGATTCGTTATTTAGAAACGCTTGATTTTCAGTTAGTGCGTGAAGCGCTTTTTGAGCGTGACATTCTCCTCTCTCAAGCCCCGCACCTAACGAGAGTACAGCGGTTCCTCTACCCGGTAATCTCAGGAAAAACTCGTCCCGGGTGGCAAATTCGGTTGGGGATGTTTCTCTATGATTACCTTGATTCGCTAGCGCTTCTTATTGATCGAAGAGAGAGTGAGTTTCTACATCATGATTCTCTTTCCGCAATCTCTCTTGAAGCACAAACGCTACGAAATTATGGATTTTCTTTTTCAAAACTCTTTAGTTATTACGATGGCCAGATGAACGATACGCGAATCACGATCGAAAATATCGTTGATAGCGAGAATCTCAACGCTACCGTAATGAATTATGCGCAGGTTACAAAAGCTCAATATCAAAATAGTGAGTGGAGTATTTATTGGAGCGATCGTTTTGGGAAAAACGATCATTGTAGTCGGGCACGATTTTTAATTAATGCTGCTGGATCTTTCGCACCAGAAATACATACCGATATCTTTGGAAGTGATGAGTTACAGAAAGAAGCGGTATATAGTCGGGGGACTCACCTCTTGTTTAATGTTCCCTGGACACTTCCTGGATTAATTCTCCCCACTCCTACAAAGGGAAGATACTATTTTGTTTGGCCTTTTTATTCTGTACATGGAAAATCAACGTTGGTGGGAACAACGGATCGTGAAGTAAGTAAAAACGAATTTGACCCTGCTCCAGAAAGTGACGAAATCGAAGAACTCCTTGGGTACCTTAAGCAGGACCTCCCTTATTCAATGCTCAAAAGGGAGCATCTCTATCATGCTTTTTCTGGAATGCGAGTGCTTCATCGCACAAAGAACGTATCATCCGTAAGTGCTATTTCACGAGAGCACGCTTGGATTAAAGAGAAGGGGTATCTTAGTATCATAGGTGGGAAATTCACTACGGCAAGAAATACCGCAGAAGAAGGGATCAATATTGTTGATAAACATTTTAAAAAGCAATCTCCTCGAAGATCTCCAAGTCGTTTTCGAGCGCTTCCTGGAGGGATAGATTTTAATCTTCAAAAAAACTCCCTCAGAGATAAAATTACTCGTTCTCTTCTTGGAGGTGGTCTGGGGGAAGCTCAGGCACAAGAGTTAGCGCGCCAATGTCTCAGTCGGTTTGGAAGTCGGAGTAATGAAGTGTTTGGGGAAAAGTATCAAGAACCTAACTCTTCTCATCACGCAAATGGATTAGAAGGAATTCTTCCCCAGATCCGCTACGCAATTTCTACTGAGCATGCGCGCACGATAGAAGATGTACTTTCTCGCAGATTGTGTATCTCTTTGGAGCACGGTGCGGGACTTGAATTAATTCCCGCGGTGAAAGGAGAGCTTCGCTCCCTTCTTGGTCGAGACGAAAGAGAACTGGATGAGGAGGAAAAAATGTACCGAGAAAATCATCGCGCTGATATTTAGAGTGTTTTTGAAGTTTCTCTACCAGTATCTTTCAATATGAATATTCCCCGGATGTTTTTTACTGTGAGGTGTAAACCCGCGACTTTTTAAAAGCTCTTCAGTAGAATCAATCATTTGTGGATTTCCACAAAGAAAGACATTACTTCGATCGGGTGAAAGAGGAACTCCCACAATCTTCTGATACATAGTTCCCTCAAAGACACTCTGGATTCGGCCTCGAAGTCCGCTCCATGAGGTATTTGTTTCATCTCGTGTAACGGTAGGGATATAAAATACCGTGTTGTCTTCTTTGCAGATCGTTTCTAACTCCTTATGGTACCCTAAATCATGAGCTTTTCTCACGCCGTGAATTAAAACAAATCTCTCCCACCGGTTCTTGCCGCGAAACGTTCTGAGCATTGAAATATACGGGGCAATTCCTGTTCCCGTAGCGACCATCACCAAGTCTTTTCCTTGTGGAAGTTCCTCTAGGGTAAACTTCCCTTTCACTTTTGGTCCAAGCCACAAGCGCTCTCCAACTTTTAATTCCCACAACTTTGGACTTATTGCTCCATCAGGAACAAGAACGAAATAGAACTCAAGGTGACCTCTCTCAAGGGGAGATGAGGCGATGGAGTATGCACGACGGATAATCTTAGGAGAATTGTCTAAAACAGAGAGTTCTGCGTATTGACCAGGTTCAAAAAGGGGAGCAGCCCCACTGTCAGGGCGTACTTTGATGATCGCAAGCTCTTCGTTAAGCTGCTGTCGATCGATGACTTCAGCGTTTTCTAAAGTATCCATGATAAAAACTAAGCAAACACTTAATTGCTCTTTGCTGCCAGCGATCACTTACCTTCAGCCATGAAGATAAGCCAACTTTCTTGTAATTGTTGATTAACTTAAAGAGGCGTGCCCGTTATTACCAAAAACACGCTTAAATATAGTCAATAATATCCTATAGTTATGATTAAAATATTTTAAACAGATATGGAGTTCAAAAATAGATTGATTTGCACACTTAAATGTTGTATAAATTATCGATTAGGTTACTCTCCTTTCTTCTGGTTTTCGAACGTTTTTTTATCCGTTTAACTTATATAGCTCGGAAACTGGACCATGCTCGGCCATATAAAAAGTATATTTTTTATTTTAGCGACCCTCTTCCTTGTTGGGGCGGAAAAAGCCGCAGCTGGAATCCTTCTTCCTAACGTTCAAATTAATGTTCATCAGCCACACGGATATCAACGGCGTGTGCAAGGAAGTGTTAATCGAACACGGGTAAGTACTGCAGCGGCTCGTATCACAAATCCCCTTAATGGTGGCGCTAACCGACTTTCTTCAAATTCGCATGAGAATGCATTATTAAAAGCTATTGATGATCAAAAACGATATGAACAGCAACTTGTTCAGTGGCGAGCTCGTGTAGCAACTCATGATGCGCAACAATTTCAACGTAAGCAAGCAAGAGCGCAACAAGAAGCAAAGAATCGACAGCGCTCACAAAACTACAGATATCAAAATTTTGGTGCGAGCGGAGAGACTCCTGGAATTATTGCTAAGTATAGTAGGCGGGGGCAGGCTGAATTTGGAGATACTCGTCCCCTAACACTAAAGGCGGAAACCGGAACAAAACGTCCTAGTTTTTGGCAGCGTCTAAAAAGCGCACTTTTTCATTAGAAATATTCTCTTTCTCCTATCTCTACTTCCCATTGCCTAAGGAATATATTCCCCGTAAGTAATCGCTATGGGATGCTTTTCTGAATTCTACACTCGTAACGAACCGGTGCTTTCTTTGGAATTTTTTCCTCCAAAGAAACCAGAAGACCTTTCTAGCACACTGGAGATGATCAGGGAGCTATCCTCCTGCGCACCTGATTTTATGACTATTACGTATGGATCAGGTGGGGGCACACGTGAGCTCACACAAGAGATAGCTAGTTATGTCCATAACTCTTTACATATTCCAGCCGTTGCTCATCTTAGTTGTGTGCAATTAAATGTCTCAGAGATTGACCGGCTTCTTGATTCTTTAAAAAAAGAAGGGATTACAAAAATCCTTGCACTGCGAGGAGATCCTTCTAAAGGAGATACTCATTTCAAAAAACCTCTTGGCGGTTTTGGATGTGCAAGAGATCTTGTCAGGCATATTCGTCAGCGCGGAGATTTCAGCATCGCCGTTGCTGGTTATCCAGAAACGCACCGGGATGCAAAGAGCGCAGAGGACGATCTGGGATATCTGAAGGAAAAAGTAGACGCCGGTGCAGAGGTAGTTTTTACGCAGCTGTTTTTTGAATCACAAGTTTACTTTGATTTTATAAAGAGAGCTCGGGCCTTTAATATTGCCGTGCCGATTGTTCCTGGAGTTATGCCAATTTCTAACGTCGGACAACTAAAACGCTTTACCTCACTTTGTGGGGCGAGCATCCCTCCCCTACTTGCTTCACGTCTTTCAGAACTGGAGAATGAACCCGATGCGGTTACGCAATTTGGAATCAGTTACGCAACGAATCTAGCTAAGGAGTTACTTACCGGCGGAGCCCCTGGGATTCATCTCTATACACTCAACCGCTCAACGCAGGTTCCAGAGATTATCAGGAATTTGAAGATCGATAGAATGCTCCGTTCCTGAATTATATTAAGTAAACTCTTCTACCCGTTAATAGTAAGAGCACGAAACTATTTGTTAAGTTTTCTTACAAATTCGGACTTTAACTTCATTGCTCCGATTCCATCGATTTTACAGTCGATGTTATGGTCTCCTTCTACGAGACGAATATTTTTTACCTTCGTTCCGACTTTAACAACCGAAGAACCCCCTTTTATCTTTAGATCTTTAATTACGGTAACGGAGTCTCCATCGTTGAGAAGATTCCCATTTGCATCCTTTGCGGGAGAAGAACCTTCCTCTTTCGCTTCCACAAGTGCTGAGTTAATCAACCATTCATGAGAACAATCTGAGCAAACATAAACTTCTCCCTTTTCGTAAGGGTATTCGTAAGCACATTTTGGACAGTTCGGATCTTCATTCATATGAGATACTTTTTTTGAGTTTACCTAGACACACTGAAGTAATAGCAGAAGCGTTAAGGCGAGTAAAAAGTTCGATTTTTTTTCAATGGGCATTCAACAAGTTTCCGAGGCGCATTAATTTTGATATTAAGAAAAAGTAAGCTTAGGAGAACAAAATGAAAACAGACCCGATATCTTCCGAAATGGAGGCACTAAAAAGCAAGCTCAAGTCAACCTGGGAGGCAGGAGATTATAGTATCTTTGCGAAATATCTAGAACCTGGTGCGCTTGAGTTTTTTAACCGACTCCAAATTCCCGTAGGAACGAAACTTCTTGATATTGGTTGTGGTGCCGGGCAGCTTACTATACCGGCAGCAAAACGAGGAATTCGAGTGACGGGGCTTGATCTTGCTCAAAATCTGGTTGATCACGCCAGAGAACGAGCTCAGAAGGAAGATCTTGATGTTGAAATTGAACAGGGAGATGCCGAAGCGCTTCCGTATCCAGACGCTTCTTTTGAAGTTGTCTTGAGTCTTATCGGAGCGATGTTTGCGCCAAGACCAGAACTGGTTGCCTCGGAGATGTTACGAGTGTGCCAGCGTAATGGAAAAGTTGTTATGGGCAATTGGACCCCTGCGGGACATGTTGGGCAGATGTTTAAGGTAATTGCCAACCACGTTCCCCCTCCGCCGATATTTCCCTCACCCCTTCTTTGGGGTGATGAAACTAAATTACGGGAACGGTTAGGAGATGGGGTTAAAGAACTTCGTATTACTCCTTACCTATATCCTTTCGTATATCCATTTTCACCTGAGGAAGTAGTCGATTTCTTCATCAAATACTATGGACCAACGAACCGAGCATTTAATGGTTTGAATGACGAGAAAAAAATCGCATTTAAAGAAGATCTAGTGAGGCTTTGGTCTTCAAACAATCTTGCCACTGATCGGACCACCAAGGTTCTGGCTGAATATGTAGAGGTGATTGGGATTCGGAAATAATTTCCTGTGCCGTTTAATTTTTTATTCGAATCACGGTAGAGACCAACCCACTTCAATTCCTCCCCGGGGCTGGCACGGTGCCAGCCCCGGTTGTAATTTCTAACAACCTCCATAAAGACAACAGTGCAGACAGTGACCCAGACAACAAACGTCAGCTGCTCCGGCCTGGATCAAGAGTGCTCTGATTCTCTCCCACATGAAGGTGTTGTTAATGACCCCCATCGGAATGACGCCGGCAGCTTTCGCCGCTTCCATATCTCCCGTAGAATCGCCGAAATAGATCACCTCTCCTGGAGGAAGTCCAAGGAGTTTCACCGCTTTCAAAATCCCTTCGGGGTCCGGTTTTGGTTTCGAGACATCATCGCGAGAGATCGTAACGCTTAAAAAGCTCTCCAAGTGAAGCGTTGTTAGAGTTCGTTGTAACTCTTCTCGAGGCCTATTGGTCACGATTCCCAAAGGGATTCCTCGAGCTTGAAGTTCGGCAAGATCTTCTCGGCGCACTGCCAGCTCTTCACTCACAAAATAGGGACTGTTTGTGAGCGTTTTCATTAAAGCCCAACAACTTCTTTCAACCTCTATCTTCGATACGGTCACCCCTTCCTTCTGAAGATAATCAACAAGCCACTGAAACAAACCACGAGCTACCGGTTTTGCCTCCAGAAATTCGTAGAATGAAAGCTCAACGCCATGGCTTGCCGCATAGGCGATCATGACTACTGGCCACCACCAGCTATGAATGAGAGTAAAGTCCAGATCAAAGAGGAGTCCTTTCGCAACAAGACCCGATGTTCCTTCTCCGCAGCGCACAATGCGTTCCTGCGGAGAGTTTGGCGATGCAACATGACTTTGCATAACGAACCTCCACAAGAAAACCTCGTTATCCACCGCGATTCGGGTGTGAGAAGACTCACGTCCGAATCGTTAGAATACTACTACCTGTTTGAGATTCACTCTGGAGAGATTTCTCAGCTTTGACTTAGAGAAGAGAGAGAAAGCGAGTGGGAAAATTTTAAAGAACATGAAAATGAGACCCAACAAGGTAGAGAATTAAAGCTACATTGTCAACTTAACTGCTTGTATTCAGCCACGATTGAAACCTAAGAGGTGAAGATTTTTCTTCTCTTACTAACTTTCTCTAGTCTTTTTGATTTCATAATCAAAGTAATTTATAATTTTTTGAAATCATTACCTGGGTAGAATAATTCGTTGGCTTTCGACTGAGAAGCTTCAGTCGAGAGCTAGCGGCGCAGATAAAGGTTTTTTAAGAGGTGCATTCTCGCTCATCTTCTCTTTATTCGACCAGCCGGCAGAAAAGCACCAAATCACTTTCTGCCGGCTGGTTGATGAGAAAACAGATATTTGAGGAGAATGAAGTGATGAGCAGAAGTCAAAACAATCTTCGCGTGACGGACCAATTAAGAACGATGTTTGCTTTTTTGATCGGGCACATTTTTGAGCACCCTGAGCTCTTTGTGCTCCAGTCGCAACGTATTGATCTTTCAGACACGGTGAGGCGTCAGAGAGCAAGGGATATGAAGGAGAGTCCTTCGTCTCTTGTGATTCGATCCAAAGCTTTTACCATTGGGCTCTGGACACTCAAAGCGCTTGAAAATCAGGGATGGCAAGTCGTTGAACGTCAGGAGGGGCAGTCCTATTTTCGTCAGTGCAAAGGCTCGGGAACCATCCGTTGTGTTTATGAACAAGGCACGCAAGTCCCTCAACTAAACGTTGTCACCGCCGGACGAAAGGCCCGGCGAGCACTTGATGCGGCTTGCAGTGAAGCAACACAACGTTTCACAAACGCGTGTTCAACTCTTGAAACGCATGCTCGTAACCACAAAGCATTTGCTCTTGCCTCCGTGTTTCATCGGATGACAGTTGAGGCAGCAGAGAGTGATTCAATGCTGACAATTGATCTAGGAGATGTAATCGCAGCACTTGAAGCAGAGCTTCAGCCGTGCATCGCATTTACCGGCGACATCTCCGAATCCATCGCTGAAGCGCTTCGAAGTCTCGCCAGCGAAGAGTAGTGTCCAGCGTATTTCCAAGAGCAGGGCCGGTGTAAGGATGCGCCGCGCTCTTCTTTTATTAGACGAATTGTGAGAACTCAGATCCAATCCTATTTCCCTACTGACTATCCCTGGAGCTGTTTCACTTTAGGTGTGGCAGGTAGAGAACTTCGTGCCACACCTAAAGTCGAACAGCTCTAGTCCCCACAAATAATTGCTTAGGGGGATAGAATAGGTCGTTTTCCCCATGCTATATTTGGCTCAGCTATAAAAGTACGAGGGAAATATGAAAAAAGACCAAAGTGCTTTATGCGAAGAGCTTTATCCGACCCGTCCAGCGTTTGATCCCCAAGATATAAAGGACCTTTATGATGCAGTGCTTTTGCTTGAGCGCTTTATGGAAAGCGGCCAGAGGCAGAGAGATCACAAAAGCTATGTTTTCTTTAATAGCATCTGTCATCTCATAATCAATTTTGTTCGGGCGCATCTTGGAATTGATATGACCGAAGAGCCTCCGCCGTGTGTGCCAAAAACGGTTACAACCGTGGGGCCGATCTCGATTCCAGTTATTAAAACCCTGCCGTTATGCCGCGAAGTGCCTTCAGTGAGAGATCTTGTGCCAACAAAAGAATCGGGGGAAGCAAAAGGTGTCTCGTGGATTATTACCAATTGCTTAATTTCGAACAAAGTTCAGGCGTCGCCTACGATAAACGAACAAGACATTCGCACACTCTATGATGCGATCGGGTTTCTTCAGGATTTCATGCAAGCCTGCGATACCTGCGGGGACACCCTTAGCCTGAGCTTTGTAAATGGCATTTGTAATACGGTGATGAGTTTCACCGAGGCCCAATTTGCTCTCTCCATGGGCGAACAGTCTCCAAGAAATGATTTGTAAGGCCACAAACAGCTATTTTTTCCCAAAGATTGAGAAATAGAGAAGATATTGCCGGTAGAATTCGTCCCCCTCCTTTCTAGCTCCCTGAAATGAAAGAACTATTTATCTCAGCAGTTGGTCTGTAAATTGCACCTGCATATAAAGATACTCAAAATATCTACAAATTTTGATGAAACGATTAATTTCTTGGGAGTGAGAGTAAATGACAACGATAAATTCCATTACCGGTCAAACCATTCAAGTAATCTCCCAAAAAGAGTTCTCACAAAGAAATACTGAAAAAGAGAAGGTCAGTAAAAACGAATCTCATTCTCGACCAAAAACAGGTGCTCCGCAGGTAAGAAATGATACGGTTAAATTCAACGATTCAATCGAACTTGCCCCATCACTAACGTATTCAAAAAATAAATTACTTAACACTCAGCTGCCAGAACCAACACCCGATACGAAAACTCCACCTCAACCGGAGAATACCGATCAGGCATATCAGTTCCGTCCGGCAGATATTCTTGATTTGATCGATTGCCTTAATCAGTGTAACCAAAGTGAAGGAGTCGATGTAAATCGAGATGGAGTTGTAAACCCAAGAGATCTCCTCGCCTGGATAGATGCCGCAAACGCTTCTCAACAAGAAAATAGCGAATCGTAAAAATAGAACCTAGCAGCCAGCTGTTGATATTAAGCTAAAGGTTTTATTCTAGAATTGCCCTCCTGTTCTCTGTGTCTATCAATATCGCTAGATTTAATTTTTACCTCGAGATAAGAGAGATTATCGTTAACTATTTGGGTAGATTCTTTGCTTATAGGCAGGTGTTTAACTTTTAGACAAAGTTGCACACTTGCCTTGTGGAACGGATCCACAGGTTCACCTGTGTTTTATTGGAGGATAGACCCATGCGATCGAAGAGGATGCGCCGTATGCAGGCGCTAAAGAATGGTAGCAAGCTCCATACTTTGTCGAGGGCGAACTTCCGAGCACTTATGGATAGTCATCGCGAGAGCATTACGATGCATATCCGTGGTCGTCAGGCAAGACGCGCCGCAAAGGTCGAAGCGCGATCTGCTCAGCGTTCGTCGAAGGCTCGCGGTTTCATGCTCTAGCCGCCTGGATAAGCAAGTTCCCACCCCGACGTCAATAAAGTCGGGGTGGGACTTGCTTCCATCGTATTAAATGTTTGGATTTCGTTTCATGAGGTGATTGTTTTCATCCCTCATCTGTCCCATTTATTGGCAAGTGGGCGCACTTTTTTAAGAACTTCAGATTGAGGTAGACTTCTACAGAAGCATCTTAATCTGTGAAAGCAGAGTTCTTGCTGCTTGGCTCTTGTCGCAAAACATATCTGCGCCTGTTGCAAGACACTGCATCTCAAGGTCGTTTCCTGAGGCGGTAAGCATAATTACGGGGATGTTTGCAAAACGGGGAAATTTTCTGATGTGTTTAACAAATTGATCGCCGTTTACCTTCGGCATCATCACATCACAAAGGATGATATCTACCGGAGCTCCTTTTAAGACGGAAAATCCCTCTTGGGCGCTTTGAGCTTTGACCACCTCATAGCCGCATTTAGCAAGCATCGCTTCAAATATTGAGAGTTGATCAAGGTCATCATCAACAAGAAGAACCCGTGAGCCGCTTTTTTTAGTCTTTGGCTGTCCACTTCGAAGTGAGGTTAAGTCTTGATCGTTTTTTACAAATGGATCTTCTGATGCTCGCTTCGTGAGCTTCTTAAGACGTGGTCGATCCCTACCCTCCTTCATAAACCCTCCAAAAAAAACTTCCCTAGAACTTCATTACAGAAAAAACAAATAGCGCATCTCAGCAAAGTTACTTTACTATGAATTCTTTACTATGAGTTGCAGCCGGTTATGTGGTTTTGAGTGCTACAACAGTGAAGAACATCTACTTGCCGTAGGATTAGTATCGGCACGATTGGGGTGTGACTAGAGAAAAAGTTTAGATGAAATCTGTAAAATTAATTAGCTAAAATTCTTAAGGATCTCTGTATATTCTTTGGCGATCCAGGTTGGAGCAAATTCGGGGATGGCGGCATCTTCCCGATTACTTACCCCCCCAAGTAAAAGTAACGTTTTAACCCCGGCATTTTTACCGGCGAGAATATCTGTCTCCACATTATCACCAATGACAATTGCCTCATCTGGTTCTAATGAAAGACGTTTCAGTGCTTCTAAAACGATCTCTTTCTTAGGTTTCCCAAACGAAACAGGCTCAATCCCGGTAGAGGCGATGACGGATTCCACGATTGCGCCGGCTCCTGGCGAGAGCCCTTTTTCTGTTACCAGCACCTTGTCACGATTTGTAGCGACAAATAATGCTCCTTCTCGTATGAGTCTCGTTGCGATGCTAAGCTTTTCATAGGTTAAATTTCGATCTAATCCAACAACAACGTAGTTTACGTTATTCTCTGAAAATTCCATCCCGACATCAGAAAGTGTTTTTTTTAACCCCTCTTCACCGATGCAGAAAAGTTTTCCTGGCTTTAAGGAAGTGGCAACTACCTCTCCTACCGTTAACACCTGTTCTTTGGTGCATGGAATTGAAAACGCTTGAAGCTTTTTTGAAATCTGCTCCGGTGTTTGTGTGGAGTTGTTGGTAATAAATAAATACTTCTTTCCGAGGATGCGTAAGCGGTTGATAAAGAGTTCTGCCCCAGGAACTACTTCGCTTCCTCGATAGGTTGTTCCATCAAGATCAAGGAGATACCCCTTGGCTTCATTGACCCCTTCTAGGTCTGCTCTCCCCTCGAAGTTACTTGGCGTCATTGAGCATCCGTAGGGACTTTAGTTTGCGCCAGAGCGTTGTTCGTCCAACACCGAGATCTTGACTGACCGCAGAGATCATATTTTTATTTCGCTTCATTGATTCAACAATAATTTCTCGCTCTAAGGTACTGACTGCATCACGAAGTGTCATCCCCCTTTGATATGAAGGGGCCGAACGAGGTTCTTTTACCTCCTCTTCTTCTAAACGAGAAAGCACGTCCTGAAGCGCCACCTGCTCACTTCCACGTAGCTGAGCCTGAATCACTCCGTTACATACTGTATGTTTAAGCTGACGGAGGTTTCTTGGCCATGAATATTCACGAAATGCTTTTATCGCCTCTTTAGAAAATCCCCAAACATTACAGGAGAGACCATTTTCGGAAAGCTCTGTTTGTGCCTCCTTCTGAAAGTGCTCTGCGAGTGGAAGGATATCCTCTCTTCGCTCACGAAGCGGAGGGAGGTGGATCGTCACTACTTCGACACGAGAGAGAAGATCCTCTCGAAACAATCCGCGACGCACAAAATCATAAATTCGTGGTTGACAAGCAGAAAGCAACCGAAAGTTTGACTGTAGATATCGATCGGCACCAAGGGGCTTATAGGTTTTCTCTTCTACAACACGAAGGAGCTTTCGCTGAATCTCTAAATCAAGAGAACAAAGCTCGTCAATAAAAAGAGTTCCACCATCAGCTCGCTTAATCGAACCTTCTGCTCCCTCACGATCAGCACCAGTAAAGGCTCCTCGCACATACCCAAAAAGCTCAGACTCTGCCAAGCTCCCTGGTGCTGAGCCAAAATAGACCGAAAGTGGAAAATCCTTCCGACTACTGAAATTATGAATCGCTTTTGCTACAAGTTCTTTCCCCGTGCCTGTTTCTCCGACGATAAGCACATTCGTATCTGTTCCTGCGCACTGGCTTATTAATCGGTAGACATTCTGCATCGGAGCTGAGGTTCCAATGAATCCAGGAATTGCTTGAGTACTGACTGGAGAAAGAGCGTTTCTTCGAAATTTAGCAGTCTGTACGTAGTCTCTGATGAGTGTTTCAAGTGCAAGAAGATTTGCAGGTTTTGTAAGAAAAGAGGCCGCACCGTTTTTTATCGCTTCGATGCCGATCTCCTCACTCGTATGCCCGGTAAGGGTAATAATCCGTGCGGTCGGATCAAGAGAAGACATCTTCGTTATCAATTCTAGCCCCGTTCCGGGGCCATAGCCACTGAGTCCAAGATCCAGAAGAACAACTTCGGGACGGTACTTACGAAAACTATTTAATGCGGCGGTGGGGGTTTTTGCAATGACAACTTTTCCATCAGGAAAAATCCGTAAAAAAACACGCTGCAACCGCTCAACTTCCGCGCGCTCATCTTCTACAAGTAAAAGGGTAAAATTAATCATTTATTGAAACTCAACAGAAAAGATAAGTTCTCCAGGTTCTTTAAAAGTAAATCGTGTTATTCCTTGATGAAGATGAAACACCCGCTCACAAAAAAGGAGTCCCAAAGAGTGTGGTGCATGATCGATACTGGCAAGGTCACGAAAACGAGTCGCATCTTTCAAGAAGACCGAGTCAATGGAGTGTGATTGCTGAAGGATGTAACGAAGAACCTCTTGTTTCGAGCCCGCTCCCTCTTTTGTTTCTAGAACTTTTCTTTCTAGAACAAGGAGCGGTTTTGGAAGTTCTTGTTTATTAAAACGGCGTCTTCGTTCTGCCCCGTAGAAGGTCAGACACCGAAGTGCCCTAAGAAATAACTTTTTATCAATAGTTCGCTCAAGCGGATCGCTTCGTAGTTCAAGTACTAGCTGTTCATTACTTTTCATCTCTTCTTGAAGAAGCTCAGAGAGGGAGGATGGTCTTGGATCAAAGGCAGGAAGGTTTGTCATTTCACGAACGCTGTCGAGTGTTTGAAGGATATGATGAAGAGCAGATCTCGCGTCTTTAAAGTCTTGTTTTTCCAAACGGTGCCCAGCACAAAGATCGTCAAGAACACCCATTGAGACACCTAAGTGGGTTCGAATTGAGTGAGAAAATCGATCGCAAACTACATAGAGATCCTCTAGACTTTCTAACTGTGCGATGTCTCTGAGTGCTTTTGAGGTCATAGCTTGATTACCTACTTAAGGATTCTAACGACAGGAGGGCAAATGCGGAGCTAAACGAGATCGAGTAAACCCTTACCTACCCTCTACCTATTCAAGGTTCGTACCAAGTAGTGGAGCTCTGTTTAATGCTTGCTGAGCCTCTGAAGTTGATATGTGCGCTTTTTTTCATCTTCCTATAGCATGAAATGTTTCAGATATGAAACGCAACTAGCATTAATCGCAGGTATTTGTTCGTTTTTGAAACATTTTCGAATAATTTGATTTTTTATGTTTCAAATTGAAACATAAAGATCGTATGGCCAGTAAAGGTCGGTGGAGTGTCTCAATTTTAGTATCAGAGTTTCAATGGGTTAAGCACCTTTCGCCACAGTAAATTACTAGTTTTATTTTGGTACGCCCCTTGCTCTATCTACTTAACGATGGCGCAAAATAAATTTCATTTTAAAACAACCTCACCGGGCAACGGGGAAGGACTCCGAGATAAGGGATCACCCTTCCACGGTCAGCTGGCTTTTAGAAAGAAGCGCCTTTGCTCGATGATATTTTTCACTAAGAATTGTAAATTGGTTTGCATCAGAGGCTCCTGTATCAGGATGGAGTTTTTTGGCTCTCCGCCGATATTCCCTGGTCAGAGAAAGAGAAGAAGACCAGACAGGAAGGCTAAAAAAGGAAAAAAGCTCTCGAAGCTCAGCGCGTTCATCGGCGCTCAAAATCACTTCCCGATAGAGATACATCCGTTTTTTTCGCCAAAGAAGATACAAAGTCAATCCTATCGCTCCTACCAACAACAAGGAGAGAATTACTCTCCCATTTGCACGAGGAGTTTCTTTGGGCAAAAAAGAATTTATTTTCTCGTAACTCAAACGAACAGGAGCAAGGCTTGTCTCATTCCTCTCCTCAACGGTGATGATATCTGCCAAGAGAAAAGAAGCGCTTTGGGCAAGATCACGATCATTTTCAGAAAAAAATTCAATCATCTGCAGGAACGGCAAGATCTGCTCTGCCTCTTGATGAGAGGTCACTTTCAGCCTCTCTATCGAACGACGAAGAAGGAGGTGTGCATTTGGAGTGCGAAATTGCTGGTAATTTGTTTGAAAAAAGAGGGTAAGCACATCAAGAGAATTGTCTGCGATCGTAGAAATTCTGACTACCTCTTTCATTTGCAACCTTTCCAGATACGGCTTCACTGCGCGGGGAAGAGAGGCAAGCAAAGTTTTTCCGCAAAGAGTAATCAGATCTTCTTTATTCTTTGCGCCACTACAAGAAGAGATATGCTTAACGACCAAACGCAAAAGCACTGGCCAATCATGTTTTTGTGGATGAGTAGCCTTCATCGATTCAAGAGTTTCAATACTGATGGCCAACACTTGAAGATCTTTTTTGGCATCCACAATCATCAGTTCAGAAAAAAAGTCGGTAAGTGTCAACTCCTCAAGTCTTGCAGCGATCAATGTGCGCAGACGATAAATCTTTTCATCATCGCTTTGAAACGAACTCTTCCAAACATCGAGCCAAAGCTCCCTACTTCCAATCCCACTCTCAATTATCTCCTGCGCTTCAGCAGGGTATTTAATAGCGAGTTTTTCGATACTACCTCTCAATGTTTCTTCACCCCCGGTGCGCTTCAATATCAGCTCAAGAGCGCTTCGAGCGGTGTCGGATCTCACCGCATCGCGAAGGAGAAAATTAAGCAGTTCGTTTGCGGTTGGAAGTTGTTCTTTAAGCGGTTGATTTCTGACCAAAATGTAGTCCGGAACCTGATCACAGGGGAGGAGTTTAGTTCCTTCTTCCGTTACGATGCGACAATAGGTTTCGTCATAAACGGAACATCCTGGACAGGGAAGACTAAGCCCTCGAATGTAGAGTATGTTGTTCTTAGGGATATCTTCTGCCCTAGCTTGAAGGGGCAGGGAGAGGATAGAACTTATGAAGCAAAGGTATGCAAAACAATTGAGAAAAAAGCCCTTGCTTTGAAAAATACGCACTACAAATTGATTTTTCATGGGAAGTAAAGTATCAACCTTACGTGCAATCAAAGTCAAGTCCGATGGGGATCTGCGGAGCTTGTCGACAACGTTGTTGTTTAGCGGAGTTCGATAATGAGAATAGCATGCATCGATAAGACTGCAGCTGATCGGGTCAAACTTCAACAGTTTCTCGATAACGCTTACGCTGAGTGCCGTGATGCAATCGGACATATCAGTCTCATCCATACCTATCCCGTTTCCAAAGATGAACTCCTCCTCAATAAACCGCCACAACTTGTTGTTGTTGGCCCGGCATATGCCGCTGAAGAGGCCTACACGGTGTGCCGTGAAATTCGAGAAACGTTTCCTTCTGCGGCACTGTTCTTGGTGATTGATACTTCAAATTACTCGTTGCGTACATTAAAAAGATTTCAACGGGTATGTAATGATATTTTTTCCTCTGTTGATACTGCCGTGCGAATTATTCATACTCTCTCTGCATATGAAGGTGTCAATACTCTTCGCAAAACAGGAAAACTCATCGCGATCAGTGGAGTAAAAGGTGGTGTTGGTACCACTACCGTCACTTCCGGACTTGCGCACGCAGCAGAGGCTCTTGGAAAAACTGCGGTAGTTATAGATCTCTCTCCAGTGTCTGCACTTGTTCAATACATGGCTACTAAGCGGTGGCAATGTCCTGAGTTTACCGCGATGCTTGTTGATGGTTTGCCTCCGGAGATAGCGACAGTACAGCGTTGTCTCTCGGTAGCGCCAAATGGAATTACCGTCCTTCTTCCTCCTTCCGGTGGAACAGAGGTTCGTGAACTATGGTTACGCGACCGAAATAAGTTTGAAGTAACGTTGGGGGTTATAGAGATCCTCAAAGATCTTTACGATGTGGTGATTGTTGATACTGCAAGTGTTGAAGGGGTGCTTGCGTATGCCCTTACTTCAAAGGCGCATGCTCGTCTCTTGGTAACCTCTAACGATCCCGCTTCGGTTCATCTCTTAAATTCTTCACTTGCGCACCTTGCTGATCTTCCTGGGCATTCACAAATTCAGATATGCATCAATTTAGTTCATGAACGGGGCCTTCGAAAAGAAGACATCCTTGACTTCCTCTACGCCAATGAATACTTCCACAATCAGATGGCGCTCCTTGAGCCGCTCCCGTATGATGCTCGTGGCCGAAACTGGATCGGAACAGGAAATACTTTTTATACAGAGTGTTCAAACGGCATTCAAAAGCTCCTTGAAGATTACTTAACAACGCTCCTTCTTTCTCCAGAAGAGCTTGCTGTAAAAATCCCTGAAAAAGAAACTTTGTTCTCTGGATTAAAGTTCTTATCGAGTTGGAGAAGAAAAGAGACGTTTCAAAAAGCGCTCCCTCTACCAGAAAAAGAGGCTCCTCCCATAAACACTCGACTTACGCCGCTCTCTCCAGAAAGGCGAGCACTTGAGAGCAGTTCGGGTTTGGAAAAAGCACCTCACCTCACGGGAGACAATCTCATCTCTCTTGCAAGTAACACTTCAGAGAAACGTAATCATATGAAGAGTGTCACAGATACCGCCAATGAGGGAGAACCTTTATCTCTTTATGAACCCCCACAATTAACAGTTAATGAAAATTAATAAACATACAGGAACAGAAGGAGCAACAAAGATGAAAAGAAGCGAGCAAAGAAAACACTTGGAACGAGGAAGTATCTCCCTGGAATACATCCTCTACATCGGTGCGGTAGTTTTAATTAGTGGTGCTATTTTTGGTTTTTATCGACAGATTGGAACGTACTTTAACACGTTGACCCAATCCGTTGCTGGCTTGGAGGATACTATTCAAACTGGTGGAACGACTGACAATACGACGCCACAAGTTCCATGATTCGTTAATGTTCTTTCATTACTGAGACTAAAGAAAGATGAAATCAGGTCGACGACCAAAACGAATTAGACGAAGGGCAAGCGGGATAGTCTTTGCGCTCTCTCTTGGTGGGCTTGTCATGGGACTTGCTGCAGTAATTATTGCCGTCAGACCCCGAGAAGTTCAATCAAAGCCTGCTACCGACCAGGTTCGAATTGCGGGGGACTTTGATATGGTGCTTATCCCCACCCCTACCCGAGCGATCGCCAGGGGTGAAAAACTCGGAGATGTCTCCTTCGCTCAGGTGCAGTGGCCAAAAAACAAGCTCTCTGACAACTATATTACCGACATTGATGAGTTTAAGAATGCTGTTGCAAAAACTGCTCTTCCAAAATATCTCCCCATTCCAACCTCAGCAATAAGCGCTGAAGCTCTTGATAAGAACGCTGTTGTTGAAGGTATTCCTGAGGGGATGCGGGCAATTACTGTGCGTGTAGATGAAGAGGCAGCCGTCGAAGGCTGGGCTCGCTCAGGGAATTACGTTGATGTAATTTTGATTCGCTCAGCTCCAGATAATTTCACTGGCCTTGAAGCAAAAGTTATTGCTGAAAAGGTAAAGATACTCTCTGTCGAAGGCTCGACAACTCCAGGACCAACGGGAGGGAGTTCACAAAAACTTCCCCGAACAATTACGCTGTTAACAAGCCAAGAAGAGGCGTTAAAGATTAAAACTGCGAGCAACATCGGAAAGTTAAATTTTGCCCTCCGTGGAAGCGGAGATGAGTCTCCAACGATCACCACAGCAATGGATCAGAGAAAACTTCTTGGCTCCTCTCAACCAAGCCGAGATAAAAAATCATTTCGTGGCTTTGCAAAAGGTCCAGATGGAAAAGTCTATGTATTAAGTGGCGAAGAGAGTCGATGGCTCCATACTCCAGAAGTTCCAGGAGAAGCTCCAGAGAGTTTTTTTGGAGAGCATCGTGCGCAACTTACCTCGCCCGAGGCTCCTCGCAACACTTCTGAGGACCTTCCTACCGAGGTTCCAGAAGGTCCTCAAGAAAAGGAAGGGTAAGATGGAGCATCTTCGGCAACAAAACAAAAACTCCTCTCTCACAGCCGAAGAGATTCGCACTCAGTACTTCGGAGCAATTCCGCACTCAAAAAAGGAGGAGACTCTTCCCCTTCCCTCCTCTCTGCCAGATTTAACGCCGAGTGCGAAGTACATACTTCGCGAAGCGCGAAAGCGACTTGGTGAACAATCTGCACTCAATGATAAAAACTCCCCAAGTGAAGAAGATCTGCTGCGCCTTGTTTGTGTGGTAGAAACTGCGGAAGGAGAAGAGCTCTCCGATAAGGAGAGAACCAATGTCGTTGCTGCCCTCAGCGCTTCACTTGATCATTACGACATTCTTACCGCGCTTATTGAAAACGAAGATATTAATGACATCATAATTCGTTCCTACCGGGATATCAGTATTCAGATCGGTCGATCAAACGTACAAACTGATCTCCGCTTTCCCGATCAGGAAACATATAAGTCCTTTGTGGAAAATCTCCTCAAGCGTGCCGGGAAGGCGTGTACGGCAGCAACCCCCATCATTGATGCTGCGGTAGATCCCCATATTCGAGCCTGCGTCACCCACGAATCTTTTTCCCCGTTGGGATCAGGGCCGATGCTTACTTTACGGATCTCTAGAAATAAGAATGTCTCTTTAGAATCATTAATCTCTTTGGAGCTTGCACCACGACTTGTTCTTGAATATCTCGCCGCCATTACTCGAACCAGTGGCGCAACAATACTCATCGCGGGAGAAGTTGGAACAGGAAAAACAACTCTCATTAAAGCCCTCGCCCATCAAGTACGAGACGATGAAGCGTTGTTGATCATTGAAGATACACATGAATTATCCATCCAACGACCATTTGTTCGCACCCTGCTTACCCGCGAGGCAAATACTGAAGGGGCTGGTCGGATTAGTCCTGCACTTGCCATTCGGACCGGAATGAGAATGGCGATGAATCGGATTATTCTGGGCGAAATGAGAGATGGGGAAGCCGCTGAAGCATTTATCGATGTCTGTGCTTCAGGACATCCCGGAATGTCAACCATTCATGCACGAAGCGCGCGAGATGCAATATCACGACTTGAATTGTTTTTAGCCCGTGCTCAGGGAAACGTTACTATTGAGACGATTCGAAGACAGATAGCAAATGCCTTATCGATCGTTGTCTTTCTTGACTTAGATCGCAGTACTGGAAAAAGAAGAATTATGGAGGTGTTAGAGGTGGGCTCATCATCAGATGGTGCTGTCCAATTATCGCCGATGTTTAGCTTTATTGCGGGCGAAACATTTCCTGAGTGGAAACGTGGAACAGGGATTAGCCTCTATCAAGATGTGTTGAGGCAACATGGAGTCGTGCTTCCCCCACACGGAACAAGACTCTCACTCGATCCCGAAGTAATGTATCGAGAACTTCAAAATACGAAGATGGGGAAATAGAAATGTTTACCTCACAACGACATGCCGCACTGCAGAGAACGTATGCGCTTCTTGAAAACGACCCAACGATTCGGCAATTTCTTGGAGAAACTCAGCAGAGCGCTCACCTCGAGAGAACTCCTACGGCAGCGCTCGCTCTCAAACTGTTTCAAGCTGGACTACAGATTCCTCCATGGATGGTAATCCTGTGTTCTCTCCTTAGTGCTGGGGTGGTGGTGTTTCTTTCTTCGTTAGTTCTCTCGCCATTTTTTCTCCCGATAGCGTTTCTTGCTGGATGCTTTCTCCCGTTTTCTCTTATTGAATCTCGAATCGCATCCCGGGCTGCAGAGTTTTCTGAAGACTACCCAACGATCCTACTTGCTACGGCAAGCAGTCTAAAAATCGGAATGACCCCCTCACTCTCTCTTGAGCGTGCTGTTCGTTTATTGCCTACACGAAGCCTTGTTCGAAAGGAGGTAGAGTTACTCCTTCAAAAACTGCGAAAAGGGGTAACCAAAGAAAAAGCTATTGCTGAATTTGGTTCAAGCATTCGTCAACCAGATCTTGCGTTGTTTCGTGCTGCGTTTCTTCTCGTGTCTGAACATGGAGGACGGTTTGCTCCTACCCTCAAACGCCTTGCTGCCGTATGTCGTGATCGGGCGATTCTTATTAGTAGCGCCCGTGTCAGCACAGCAAATATGCGAATGACGGCCAATATCTTACTTATTCTCACACCGATAATCTTAACCATTATCGCTTCTCGTACAGATGATTTCTGGGAGATCTTTCTTCACCATCCAGTTGCAAACGTGCTTGCCTCAGTGGGGATAGTTATTATTTCCAGCAGTTATGTGCTGCTTATGAGAATGGGGAATTTTAAACCATGATGTTCTTCCTGCTCCTCCTTCTTGTTCTTGGATCTTTTGGTGGAGCTGTCTATTTTCTTACACGAGACCCATCCGAGGATGCCTTTCAACGCCTTCTGAAACTCTCAACAAATGAAGAAACCCTGAAAGCGAGAAGTGTTGTAACGGATATTGATTGGACAAATGGCAACAGCGCCCTTCGTCATATAAACGATCAGCTTGGCAAGGCAGGTTTTTTCACAGAAGCAGAACGTCGCCAAGCTCGTAGTGGGCAGATCTTCTTGCTCATTGCTTGTACTATTTTAGGTTTTTCTGTTGGTGTCTATCTTGGCACAAGCAGCTCAGTACTCTTTGGAGCCGTTGTTGGTCTCTACCTTGGCACGCTCTCGTGGCTTCTTTTTATTAAATCACGGGCAAAAGAGTTTCAACGCGAGGTCATGTTTCAACTCCCCTTAGTGCTTGAGTCGTTGATCTTACTCGTTGAATCAGGAAGCGGAATCCTTCCGGCCATCGAGCAGGTAATCGCTACTCGAGATGGAGTAAGGAAGCAAAATCCTGTGATTCGCTTTTTTCGTCTCGTCTATGAGCTCTCTTCTCACGGGATGCCGTTTTCTCAAGCGCTAGAAGTTGTTGCTGATGCGTGCGAAATGAAGGTGTTAAGACACGTTCTTCTCCACCTAGAAATTAGTGGAACGGAGGGAGGAGAACTTGTTCCTTCACTCCGTGCGCTAAGCGATTATACCCACACAGAATGGAAGCTTTCCGTTGAAGCTCGAGTAAAGCGACTTGAAAATCTTGTTGTCTTTCCCGTGTTTGCTTCGGTACTTGGTTTAATGTTGCTCACGGTGGCAGTGCCGATCGTTCCCGTATTGCAATTTAGGGAGATGCTTAATGAGGGAAAAAACGGAGAGCTTCCACTAGGAAAACAAGACGCAACAATAACCACTTTTGGCGCAGTAAAATAGTTAGCAGTGAAGTAATGAGACAAGAAGAAGCATTAATCTCGAAGAAAGAAAGTAATCGGAGGTAGAGATGAAGAACAAACAGAAAAATGCAGGCAAACATCAAACCGTGTTTGGTACTTTCTGGAACGAGATCGGTAGTGCGATGTTAGCATTGCTTATTAGTACCGCAGCTGGGGTGCTCCTGATGATGCTCTTTGTGAATCTTAGTAGATATGTTGCCGCCTCAAATGTTGTTGAACAGGTAAGCAGGCAAGTTGCACGGTGTATTACACCGACCGATCCGGCGTGCGTGAGTTATGTCAATAACGCCACTCCCCCTGACCTACGGTGGTATGGGGTGCGAACCGAGTTAGAACCCCGATATTTTGTAGAACAGTATAACTACAATGCCAATCTCAATCGGGAGTCCTGGGAAGCCTCATACACCACGTATCTCCAGCATGTTGTTTCGCCAAGCTTACAATACCCAGCAAACGTAGTGACCCAAAAAACGTTTCGTAATCAACTAAATACATTTGAAAATATAGAAGCTCGACTTACTGTCAGAGCTCAAGAGTTTACTCGCACACGGGAATTTTACCCTCAGTCAAACCCAAATTTTCCAAGCTTCGACAATGACTATGAATACGATATGGTTGATACTCTTGGTCCAGAGAGTTGGCGTCCCTATCGCCTCACCTCAAACGGCATTGAAACAATTAGCCTTGCTCCTCAAGAGGTGATTAATTTTCCTGCTCAAGAAATTTCCCCAAATAGTGAGCGGATGTTTATTTCCGAACGAATTGAGATCCCCCGACTTGATGTTTCAGTAGGTCCAAATCCCCCAGTGTGTAAGAGCGCTGAGGGGGCAAGTTGTCTGCCACCTGATTCACGGAAGAATCTTCATGTTGCTTCCTGGCAGGCAAATGACTGGAAAGATACTGCCTATGTCGCAGTAAAACCTTTCTTAAAGGTTCAGAGTGCCGTTTCTGGGCGGTTTACAAAAGTTCTCTGGGGGAGAAAGGAAGGAGGGAGTATCAATGCTTCAAATAATGATGGCCTGTGGATAGAGATCTGCGATCCTGCTAATCAAGGAGGAGGTTGTATCTGGAGAGGGCTTGGGGGAAGAACGGCTTCAGAGTCCATTCCAGATAAGGAAACACTCTATGGCCTGAAGCTTCGTGGTCCAAAGGGGTCAAATGGAGCGGGAGCAAATCCTACGCCAAATCAAGTTGGTCAACACGAAGGAATTGCTGTCAAACGCGGAGGATCTTTTCGTCTTCGTGCCTTTATTTCAGTTCTCAATAACTATGGCCCTGCTGAAGCAAAAGTCACCTTCAAAGTTTTCTATGATGATTATCTTGCAAAGGATCTCTTGATACCTGGCCAAACGGTGAGTCGCTATTGTGGTGACGATAAGTACTTTCTACAAAAACCTTCACTTGAGGAGGTCGATTGCCCCTCAGACATCACCGTTTGTGGCTTCCCAGTGGAATCAAAGCTCGAAAGTTGTCAGTTTGGAAGCTCTTCACCATTTCGAAAGATCCCAACCTGCTCAAACACCGGAGCTTCGTTTCCTGTAAGCACCGCTTCAGCAGACCAAACACTTACTGCCGTAGTGTGCAATAATAACTGGAAACCAAGCACCGTCGTACCCGCACCAAAAGACCGTGCTTATTGCGGCTGGAAGGAAGAGCCTGGAACAAGCACCTCACTTCTGGTTGGCCCTCTTCCCAATAGTTGTGCTGCTCAGAGAAGTAATGCCTATGCCACATCCTCCTATCCAACTCAGGTAAGAAAGCTTGATTCTCGTTATGGAGACCCCTTAGAAGATCGAGGAATTAAGGCGATAAATGAAAGCTTATCCAAACTCAATCAACCGAGCGGGGCACCAACGTATCGTTTAATTACTGAAAATGATGTTCGTTGGCTGGAAAATGAGATTGCAATCTCGGAAGATGCTCAACTTCACCCCACGCATACAGGCCAGTGGAACTTCAACTGGAACCCTCTTGATGATCCAAATTTAGAGCAGCTTGTAAGCACCGTATCTATAAGGGACTCCTTCTATCAAAGAAGAGACTCCGCTTGGGAACCGCAAAAAGGTAATTTTCAATTGCTCGTTACTTCTGGGGGCAAACAAATTCCACCTCAATTTATTACCCCTGAGGCACTAAATTTGTATGTGCAAGTAAAAAGATCTGGGGGCATTACTTCTGAACCAATTCGAGAGATGTACCCCTTTTCCAACCGACCAGAGTTTAAGATCGCCCCTCTTGATGAAGGAGAAACTTACGAATCGGTGTTTCTTAATTATATAAGGGCGACAGACCCCTCTCACCCGGCGCTTGATCCAGCGCTGGTCTTTAACGCAGATGCTACCTACGTAGATACCATGGAGCTTAGTGAGGCGGAGTTTTCGGCATTAACTCCAAATCGCTCGAATCTTCCTTATGAAAAGATCGTTAAGTCTATGGCCACCGAGACGGTTCCTCTTGAAGGAGTGTATTCAGCTGCCGCATATCCTCGAGGACCGGCACCCTGCAACGATGGAACATTTCCTGAGTGCACCAGCGAAGTAGTGGTCAATGATAACCTCAACGATGTTTTTCCTGAAATACTTCCCGATCATCAGCAAGCTGTAAAAATTGCTGCGCGATCAATGAAAGGCTTTGATCCAAAAGCTGTATTTACAGAAAACTGCGCCGAGAAACATTGCTTTAATATCGCTATTAACTTGGAAGATCCGCTCCTTGCTCGTGTTACGACAAAATACCATCTCCCACTCTCATTTCCACTCAACCTGGTTCTGAGTAGAAACTCTCTTGAAATAACCAATGAGAAAGCAGAGGCGATGGAAGTAAAAATTGCTGGGAGA
>CAZDIO010000154.1:0-9017 GCA_964505555.1 uncultured Bdellovibrionales bacterium | reverse complement strand
GAAAACGAAGGCGGGGCGGGTTTCTAAAAAACTCTTTTTCATAAAAAAATATTTCTAAGAAAGTCTTCTTTCCCCTTGACAGTTTTCGAACACTCTTCTCGGGGGCTTGGGGGGAGTAATTCGTTTCAGAATTTGAGAGTCGTGTGTGGTGCGCATAACAGGCTTGTTGCTGAGCAGGTGTATGGGAAAGAGTTTATGGAGAGATTTTATTGAGGGCGGGGGGTGAGCACTCGGAATGTGGGCGTCTTGCTGTCTTGTTCGCACTCCATGGACGCATGAAGAACATTGTATGGAGCAGTTCCTCAAGCTTAATACTGTAAGAGAGTTGAGCAAAGCATCAAGGAAAGGTGGGTGCTATTTCGCGATGAGCACCCACCTTTTCCTCAAATTCCTTCACGTTTCGTCATGCCCACTGAGCAAAGAGTCCGTTATGATCTCCGATCAGGTCCGCACATCGAATATAGAACCTTCTTTCCTGAATCTGTTTCGCCAGTTCCAAAGCTTCTGGCGATGCAGGATTTGGATGGTTATCTGCCGTTACCGATCTTTGATCAGATTCGAAGCGAAGGCTAACCTGCTTACTAGGAGCACTGCTTCCGGCTATATTGGTACTGGGTACTTGGAGCCAGAAAGGTCGTGGTGTGACAGGAATCGAGAAGCCGTTGTCACGGACCTCGATTTGAAAAGGGTAACTAAATCGAGGGGAAGGATACCAATCCCAAAGTAAGTTACTCAGTTCGAGAAGACCCCACGAAGTGTCCTGTAAAACACGCTTTGCATAGCAGGGCTGTAATAGCACGATAAATTTGATCAGCGCCTCTTCAAGCGCTGCCACATTATGTGATATCACCGTGCCTGTTAAGGAGATGCGGTATGCTGCTGTTACGGCAAATGGGTTATGTGATAACGTAACATAGATCACCGTCCCGTGACTGTCATCAAAGGAAATCTCCCCACCTACACGAAATACCTCCTTGGGAGGAAGGGGCAATTCTACGGTTTGATCAAGGAGCGTCCGGGCAAGGACAGAAAAATCATTGCCGAGTTGACTCTGACCCAACGAAAACTGGAACTTATAGGGGGTCCCTGGTGTTCGAATAGTTCCTCCGCAGGTAAAAACCCTTTGTAAAAAGGGCGCCGTTGCTTTGCAGTACGGTGAGTGAGGATCGTCACTCGAAACCAGCGTTGCCATTGCTCGCGAAGCATCGCCGCTGAAAAACCACTCCAGCCTGAACGATTCATGTGACTCACCCGTCTTATGAACGTGCCAGGAAGCTCCGTTGGGTGGGTTTATTTTTTGGAATCGTTCTGCATTGAAAAACGGGAATACTCCCACGAGCCTACCACCTAAACTTGGGGACTCATTCATTCGAGTTCTCCTTTCTCTTGGCTGCTCAGCAGTGGTAATGCTAAGGAACCGAGGCCGGTTTTAAAAATACCCGTTACAGCCTAATCAAACGAAGCGGCACATTTGGGGCTGTGCTTCACCAACACGGAGAAGCGATATAGACTTGGAAAGCAAGGCCATGTCGCTTCTTCGTGGATAAAGCATTCATGTAGAAAAACCTTTATTACGCTTTGCTCTGTCTCTCAGCAGAAGCGATACCTTCAGCAAAGAGACAGAAACTTTCTTCTACACATAAAGAAAATTAAAATATTAGAAGATATCTATATGATCGGCTCTTCGAATTCAACTTCAGCGAAAGGATCGTTTGGTTTGGTTTGGGGTTGTGATTTGTCATGGAAATCACCCTCTTCCCAACGACTTAAGATCTCTTGGACCTCTTCTAATGGTCGAGCATATTTTGAGCGAGAAAAATCAATACATTCTTTGTAGAAGTTCTTCTCTGGAGGTTTCATCGTCAGCGTTCGACCTGAGAAAGCTTCCTTTACATCGCCATCAATGGACATCTTAATACAAAAATCACGAACTCCGAGGTTAATGATGTCTCGGTTTGTAAAGCGAGGATTGTATTCTGATTCAATTATGTGTGCATCTTCTCCCCCAACGCGAAAGGAGATCAGGGAACCAACATTTCCAAAAACTGTTTTTCGGATCTTCTCATCGAGTTGCCCTAGAAACTGATTGGCAATCGTTAAATTAAGCCGGTATTTTCTTGCTTCGGTAAGAATTTCATCAAAAGTATCCGTAGCGAAGTTATGAAACTCATCTACGTAACAGTAAAAATCCACTCGTTTATCTTCGGCGATATCCGCTCGAGACATCGCTGCTTGATAGATTTTGGTAATTGCCACAGCGCCAAGAAGTGAGGCGTTTTCTTCGCCAAGAATTCCCTTGGAGATTTTTAGGAGCAAGATCTTCTTTGAGTCCATGATCTCTCGAAAGTCAATCCGGTTTTCAGGTTGACCGACGATATTTCGAATCATGTTTGTGGCCACAAACTGACCAACCTTATTAAGGAGAGGAGTAATCGCTTCATTGTCAAACTTCTCTGACCAGCTTGCAAATTCATTAACCCAGAAGTTTTTTACAACGTTATCTTGAATATTTCTGACGATCATCTGCCGGTAGTTCTTATCCGTGAGCATTTTGAGGATGGAAAGAACGGTAGTGCCCGGCGAATCAAGGAGCGCAAGAGTCGTGTAGCGAAGAACGTGCTCGAGCCGTGGTGACCAGTTCGTACCAAAGAGTTTCTTAAAAATCTCAATAAATCCGATCGTCACCCGCATTTTTAACTCTTCAGGAACTTTCTCCAATGGGTTAAAACTGGGTGGAAAACGAAGATCGGAAGGATCAAAGAGCACGACATCTTTGATTCGTCGCTCCGGAATGACGCGCAAAATATTATCAACAAGATCTCCGTGAGGATCTAATACTCCCACCCCATGACCGGTATCGATATCGTTTTTAATAAGCAGCTCAAGGAGTTTTGATTTTCCGGAGCCTGATTTTCCCACGACATAGAGGTGACGTCGGCGATCACTGCGTTTAATTCCAAAGGGAACTTTCTGATCGCGGAAATTAGTTGTTCCAAAGAAGGAGATCTCCGGGTCAGAGAGATCCGTTGGTAGTTCTGCTGGGGGAGCTTCACGCTTTGAAAGTACGTGAATCAGATTTGGAACCTCCTCTTCATTTGGTAAATGAAACAACGTGGCAAGCTCCACGGTAGAGAGGAGAAATCCTTTGCGGAGTGTTCGCTCTTGAAAGAGTGGCAGACCGATAAGACGTTTCATGGGATGAATGTGAAACTGATTGAGATCGAGCGTATTAAAATTTGCCATCGCACCGTAGAGTGCTTTGAGCTTTATAGCGGGATCACGCTCAGAATCAGTCACTAAGGAGGCAACTCTTATATTTGTTCGATAGAGTCGACCAGAGATCTTCTCATGAAACTTAGTTTTAAAAGATTGAGAGATGCCCTTCTTAAACCAATACTTAAAACGAAAAATGTGGCGAAACTTGTCAAAACTTTTTCGGATATTAAGTTTGAAGTGGTGAAAGCCGGTATCTTTTTCAGGCATTACTACTATTTGAACAATCACCATCTCTCCGGGAATGCACTTAGAAAGCACACTAAGCAGTCCAGAAAGGGAGTCCCCTTCAAACTCATTAAATGTTTTTAAGGGGAAAAGATCGTTTCTTTTAAGACTCAGTTCAGAGCTTACAAAGCGAATTGTTTTTCCAGTATTTCGAGTAAAATCAGGAATTTCAATAATGTCACTATCAGGGGCTACCGCATAGATCTGTCCGGAGACAACCTCGCAGGTAGCCTCATCAGCAGAGAAACAAAAGCCGATATTTTGTCCTGTGGCTAGAAGTTCAAAGGCGATCTTCTCTCCACGAAGTGTTTCATGGAGTTGGGTAAAGACATCAGCAAAAGGCGCCTCGGTGCGGGTATTGTTCTGTGGAATTTTAATGAGGTACGTCTTCATTGAGTCTTTGTTATTTTCTGCCCCTTATCGATGTTATGTGCAAAATTGAAGACAACATAACCCAGTAAGAAAACGGTTAACCCATCGAATTTATAGGAAAATGTCGTATTTTGTCAACCTTCGAGGGAGTTTTTCTTGAACTTTGCCCCCTATTTTTGGACTAAAGAGAGAGATCAGAGCGGATCTTCATACCAATCAAACGCAAGCCGAATCATATAAGGGAACGACAAACACGAACGTGGAACACTTATGACCAGCGAAAAAACAGCACCATCAAACCTTGAACGAGAAGTGAGCGTAGCAAAAGAGCTCTTTCTTGGAAATATTATCGAGGAAAATATCTACCCTTTTCCGATACCGCAATCAGAAGAGGTTGAGACGTTGCGAATGGTGCTGGATTCTATTGATCGCTTCATGGCGGGAGAGGATGAGAAGTTTCGTCACTATGATGCTAAGGGGGAGCAACCAGAGAGTTACCTCAATGAACTAAAAGAGCTTGGGTTATTTGGATTAATTATCCCTGAAGAGCACGGTGGCATTGGTCTTTCAAACACCGCCTACTCGCGCGTGTTGCAACAAACCAGTCGTTATGATGCAGCGACTTCTTTAACGATCGGTGCTCACAGCTCCATCGGCATGAAGGGGCTTCTCCTTTTTGGAACGGCAGAGCAAAAAAAACGATATCTCCCTCTTCTTGCCAGCGGTGAGATGATCGCCGCGTTTTGTCTTACCGAACCTGGGTGTGGTTCCGATGCGGCAGCGATTACTACCAATGCGCAGAAAAACCAGGATGGGAGTTGGACTCTCAATGGGGAAAAAATTTGGATCACCAATGGTGCGATGGCAGATTTTTTCACGGTGTTTGCACGAACCAATAGTGAAAAAGGGAAGATCTCTGCGTTTCTTGTGGAACGAAGCTTTGCTGGCGTTCAAAGTGGTGCCAAAGAAGACAAGATGGGAATTCGAGCCTCGGCAACAACCACGGTAAGCTTTGACAACGTAAAAGTTCCCGCTGAAAACCTTCTTGGAGAAGAGGGGAAGGGATTTAAGGTTGCGATGGCGATTTTAAATAATGGTCGGACCGGACTTGGTGGAGGGTGTATCGGTGCGATGAAGCGAGCGATTGAACTTGCTTCACAATACGCAACGGAGCGAAAGCAGTTTGGAAAAAGTATTTCGGAGTTTGGACTGGTAAAGGAAAAAATCGGGCAGATGGCAGTAAGCTGTTTTGCTGCAGAGAGCGTTGTTTCGATGGTTGGACATTATATAGATTCGGGAATGGATGACTACTCTGTTGAGGCGGCAATCAGTAAGGTGTTTGTATCAGAAGCCTTATGGCAGGTTGCAAATGAGGCATTACAAGTTGCCGGTGGAAACGGCTTTATGAAAGATTATGTCTATGAAAAGATCGTTCGTGATTCGCGAATCAATATGATTTTTGAAGGAACAAATGAAATTCTTCGCCTCTATATTGCGCTTTCGGGAATGAAAGATGCTGGGGACTACCTCAAAGAGGTTGGAAAAGGACTAAGCGGTATTTTTAACGATCCCATTAAAGGTTTTGGAGTTCTCTCTCAATACGCAACAAAGCGGCTTTCGCAGTTTACCCCACTAGGAAGGAATCGAATTAGTTTTGTTCATCCTACCCTTCGTGGAGAAGCTGAGGTATTTGAAAAGTATGCGCTGCGCTTAGAGCAAGCTACCGAATCAGTACTTCGTCGACACAAAAAAGAGGTAATTGAGAAGCAGTTTCTCATGAAGCGACTTGGAGATATCGCCAGTGATATTTTTGTTGGCCTCTGTGTGCTCTCTCGAGTAACAACCATGATCAATGGCAGTTCAGCAGAGAAAAGAAAGCACGAAGTCGGGATTGCAAAGATCTTTACGCAGCAAGCAAAACGAAGAATGTTTCAGAATTTAAGACGTCTTGACCATAATGAAGATGATCTCATCGAGGGACTCTCTGATCTTCTTGTGGCAGAAGGAAAGTATCCTTGGGATACGATTTAGAAACTCCGCGGGCCTGCCTGATTCGGAGCAAATTGCGGCACGTTTCCATATAACCTCTTGCTATTTCAATCGCGCTATTTCTAGTTCGATCATTTGTTTGACATACAGAGCAACCGTATGATAGAGGCTTTTTTGCGTTGATATCCGTTACTTTTCCATCGGAGGGCTATGTTTTCTCGTTACCGTCTGTTTCTTTTCTCTGCGCTATCTCTCGTAGTGTACTCAACATCTGCTCAAACACAGGAGAATCAACCTTCAACCGAGCTCCCACCTGTTGTCGTTCATGGCCAAGAGGTTAAGCAAGGCTCCCCGTTTTCTCCCCCGGAGAAGGATTCTAAGATTTTTGAGGAGAAAAAGGTAACTGTTCAGGAGCTTGAATCAGTTCCTCCGATCGTTACCAATAACTATAGACAGATGTTTTCTGAAATCCCTGGGCTTCTCGTTAGTGAGGTAGGAAACGAGAGCTTCTCCAGTATCAATTTCCGAGGCCTTGGAGATCCTCATGAAAGTTTTAATCTCAACATCCTTAAAGATGGTATTCCCATTAGCGCCGATCCCTACGGATATCCTGCTGTGTATTATCAACCACCGGTTGAACTAATCGATCGAATTGAGTTTGTACGGGGTGGTGGGGCATTGCTTTACGGACCACAGGCCGGGGGAGCACTCAATTATGTAACTATTTTTCCTAGTCCTGATGAACCAACAAGTTTTCAAACAAAACAGATCCTCGGCTCAGAAAACTTGTGGTCAACATTTAATCAGATAACGACGAGCCAAGACGGTGTTGGTGTATTGGGATACTACCATCGCCGACAATCAGATGGTTTTCGCGACGCCAACAGTGATTATTATGTGAACAATGGTGGTTTGAAGTTTGCTTTTGAAAGTTCACCAGATACTGTTTGGCATGTTGAACTGGATGCTTATGATGCCAGTCATCACGAACCAGGAGGCCTGACACTCGAATCAGGGCCAGGACTTGCCAACTACTATGAAGATCGCGAACAAAATACACTAGATTCCGATCAGCTCAACATTGAACGGTACGTCCCAACTATTATCGTTCATTCAGATCTTTCAGCCGATACGACACTCAGTGGTCGACTCTGGGGAGGGTATTACCGTCGTGAAAGTCGAAGACAGGATCTTGGTGCTGCTCCAGCTTTTGGAGGATTCCCACTCGGCGAAACAAACACCATTCAACTTCAGGAGTTTCGATTTGTTGGGGCTGAAACACGAGTGAGCCATGATTGGCAATGGTTGGATAATACTCAAACTCTTTCTACCGGAATCTTTCTCTTCGGTGACGATTCTCCGTTCCAGCAGGAAAAAGGTTCAGCTCCAGATGCAAGTACTGGAGATCTTGTCAAAGATATCTCGCGAAATATCTTTGATGTCTCTCTTTTCGTTGAAAACCGTTTTGCCTTTGGTAATTTTTCGGTTACCCCTGGATTTCGATTGGAAAATATCTACCAAGAGATTGATGAAAAAATGAATACTGGTTCAGTTGCTCCGCTTCGTTCAACGGATCAAACAGACACCGTCCCACTTTTTGGCCTTGGCCTTGCCTATCAACTTGGAGAAAAAAGCGAGATGTACGGAAATATCTCGCAAGGATATAAGCCCGTGACTTTTCAGGATACAGTCCCTCTTGGAACAGGGGATACGATCAGTGAAGATATTGAAGAGGCTGACACCTTGGCGTATGAATTAGGTGTTCGTGGTGAGCCAGTTTCTTGGGCACATTTCGATACGAGTGTTTTTGCCTATAATTTCGACAATATTTTTGGCCGAGTTGATACTGCGATTACAAACACCGGTGAAGCGCAATATTATGGGGTAGATCTTGCTGGAGATATTAACCTTTTTTCACTAACAGACGCGGTGATCGGTGAGGACAAGTTTTCCTCTTTTGGTGAGTTCAGATTCTATACCAACGTCTCCTTTCTTGATGCAGAGTTTACGGAAGGCTCCCTTGATGGAAAGACCCCACAATACGCACCCGATTATCTGCTTCGATTTGGTGGAGTTTATTCCTACCCAGAATTTGCTAAAGTAGCTCTTCTTGGAACCTATGTAGATGAACATTTCGCAGATGATGGAAATACGACAAATAGGTTCATCCCTTCCTATGTTGTTTGGGATCTAACCGCTGAATTTGCTGTTTATAAAGATACTCTCAGCGTAATCGCGGGGATCAATAACCTCTTTGATCAGGAGTACTACTCGCGAATTCGTTCAAACGGAATTGAGCCTGCACCAGAGAGAAATTTTTATGCAGGGGTAAATGTTCGCTTCTGAGGAAAGTTGTAGATGAGCGAAACGTTACAGTTGTTTATACAGGGCGGCCCGATTATGTGGCCGTTGTTACTTACCTCTATCATTACCCTGAGCGTTGTGATCGAACGCCTCTGGTTTATTTTGAAATTACGAAAAGAAAGAGAGCCGGATGCGATCTCACGAGTTTTTGAGCTTGTAGAAAAACACTCCCTTTCTCAAGCAGAGGAATTTGCAAACCGCTCAAAAGATCCGATCGTTCGAGTGCTTGCATATGGCTTAAAACAACGAAAAAACCTCCTAACCGGTGCTCTCGTAAGGGCGGCAGCGCTTGAATTGAAACGGGTAAATCGCGGGATTTCTGTGCTTGATACCGTTATTACCCTAGCCCCCTTACTTGGACTGCTCGGAACAGTTACCGGGATGATTCGTGCTTTTGGACTTCTCGGCACACAGGAATTGAGCGCTCCAGTTGCAATTACCGGAGGGGTCGCAGAAGCCTTGATTGCTACGGCGTTCGGTCTGGGAATTGCTATTGTGGCGCTTATTCCTTTTAACTACCTCAATACGCTTGCCGAAGAGATTCGCCACGAAATTGAAGATGCCGGAACAAGGCTTGAAATCCTTTTTCAAGCTCAAAGTGGGACAGGGGAAATAACGCACGAAAACAAGATCGATCGCATTGCTTACGGGGCATAATCATGCATCTACCATCACTACGGGAGAAAAGACGAGCACGGGTAGAGATTATTCCGTTGATTGATATTATATTTTTTCTTCTTGCAACATTTGTAATGGTGTCTCTCTCAATGATTCATAACCGCGGAATAAAT
>CAZDIO010000153.1:0-23293 GCA_964505555.1 uncultured Bdellovibrionales bacterium | reverse complement strand
TAAGCGTTTATCGAGCCTTTTTTGAATAACACAGAGTTTCACGGAGTTCCACAGAGTTAAATTCATTAACTTTTTTTCTTCACTCTGTGAGACTCCGTGAAACTCTGTGTTAAAATACTTCTTATCTTAATGCCATTCGTAACTGTCACCTTTATTTCCACTTTTAGTACTCAAGAAGTTCTCTTACCGCCTTGACCACATCGTCATTTTGCGGAAGTACCATATCTTCAAGTACGGAAGCATGTGGAATTGGAGTAAATCGACCTCCGACTCGACGAATTGGGGCATCGAGATACTCAAACGCTTGATCAGAAACGATCGCTGCAATCTCTGCGCCAAAGCCCATAAACAACACATCTTCATGCGCAATGAGCAATCGTCCTGTTTTCTTTACACTTTGAATTATCGTCTCACTGTCCAGTGGAGAGATCGTACGCAGATCGATTACCTCAATTTGCACCCCTTCTTTTGCAAACTCTGCTGCAGCCACAAGGGATTTTTGAACAAGAGCGCCCCAGGTAACAACGGTCAAATCACTTCCCTCACGAACAACCTTCGCCCGTCCTAAAGGAATCAGCTCATCTACTCCGCCGATTTTTCCTTTTGCATATACCTGACGATAAAGACCCTTATGTTCAAGAAAAAGCACCGGATCCTTACCTCGAATCGCTGCTTTTAAAAGACCCTTTGCATCAGTCGCATTGGATGGAAGAACAACATGAACACCAGGGAAATGACTAAAGGTAGCTTCAATATTTTGTGAGTGATACACCGCACCATGAATGTAGCCACCGATCGGAACCCGAAGCACTGCAGGACAGGTAAAGGTGCCGTTTGAACGGTAGTTCATCGTCGCTAGTTCATTTCGGATCTGCATCATCGCCGTCCAGATGTAATCTCCAAACTGGATCTCTGCTACTGGCTTCATTCCTAACGTCGCCATTCCGATTGCAGTGCCTGCGATAGTGGCCTCTGCGAGGGGAGAGTTAAACACCCGGTTGTTTCCGTATTTGGCGGTAAGTCCTGTAGTAACGGTAAACACTCCGCCTTTCCCGTGCGCAACGTCTTGACCAAAAACTACAACCTCGGGGTTTTTCTCCATCTCTTCATCAAGTGCACGGGTCAGTGCATCAACAAGAAACATCTCCTCCCCAGTTGCTTCTTTTTCAACGATCCCTGTCCACGGCTCTCGATTTACATACACGTGATCTTCACAGGTATGAGGAAGTGGGTCTGCTTGCTCCTCCGCCCAAAGAGCGTCTGCATCGATCTCTTTTTGGATCTCCTCATCGATCTTTTTTAGATCTTCTTTTGAAAAAATGCCGTCACGAACAAGCTGCGTGCCAAAAAGAGTGATCGGATCACGCTCTTTGTCTTTCTCGATCTCTTCAGGGGTGCGGTATTTTGCTTGGTTATCAGATATGGAATGGCTCTGGAGACGAACTACCTGCGCATCAATCACCGAAGGACCTTCTCCTCGTCGTGCGCGCTCGACCTGTTCTTGAATCACCCGAAAGGACTCTACATAGTTAAGCCCATCTACCGACCGTGTCTCAAGACCTTCATATCCAGAGGAGATCTTCTCTACACTACTTCCTGCAAGCTGTTCTGTGATCGGAACAGAGATTGCAAATTTGTTATCTTGGATAAGAAAAATTACAGGAAGCTTCTCTCGTGCTGCAAGATTAAGTGCTTCATGGTAATCGCCCTGAGAAGTTGTTCCCTCCCCCGCAGAGACATACACCACCTGATTACCTCCCCGAAAACGGATCGCCATCGCCGCACCAACGGCTTGTAAAAATTGTGTTCCCGTAGGAGAGCTTTGATTAACGATGTTTAGTTTTTGATGCCCATAGTGCATCGGCATCTGCCGTCCCCCAGAGTTTGGATCAGCGTCTTTATTCATCACATTTAAGAGAAACTCCTTTGTGGTCATCCCCCACGCTCCACAAAACGCCATATCCCGATAATAGGGGTACGCCCAATCATCTCCCGCTTTAAGGCAGTCTGCGGCGGCTACCTGGACGGCTTCATGACCCGCAACCCCTATTTGAAAATGACACTTGTTTTGTTTGTAGAGAACGATTGTCTTTAGATCAACCTTTCTTGCCCGAACCATCTCGCGGTAAGCGCGTTTGAGCTGCTCGGGTTTAAGTTGCGAATTTTTTTCGTTTCGACGTTCTGAAATTGAAGTTACTTTTTTTGAATCACGTACCATCTTCGCAGCAGCTTTCATTTGTCCCCTAGATATCTATAAACAATCGATCAAATATGAATCGCACGACCAAGTGCATCTCCCATCGCTTCCATAACCGCCTCAGAAAGAGTCGGGTGAGCATGCATGGTGTTTGTAACACTCAGCGCCGTTCCCTCATGGGTGCGGATGATCGAGGCTTCAGCAATAAGCTCCGTAGCTTCTCGGTGAAGCACGTGAACCCCCAGCACCTCATCGGTCTCCTCATCAACAACTACTTTTACTAACCCATCAGTTTCATTTGCAGCAACCGCCTTTCCACTGGCGGTAAAGGGGAACCGTCCGATTCGGATTTTTCGTCCCTTTTCCTTCGCAGCTTTTTCCGTAAGCCCGATCGAGGCTACCTGTGGGAGACAATAGGTGCATCCAGGAACGCTGTTATAATCTAACGGGTGCGGGGTTTCTCCTGCAATATATTCAGCAGCGATAATTCCCTCATGGCTGGCAACGTGCGCAAGTAACGGTGCTCCGATCACATCTCCAATGGCGTAGATGTGTGGCACATTGGTGCGGTAGTATTTATCAACCTTAATAAATGATCTCTCCGGACGAATTCCAACTTTTTCAAGTCCGAGATTCTCAACATTTCCTATTACCCCAACCGCAATTAAACAGTAGTCACCGTTCCACTGCTCGACTTTCTCACTTCCCTTCTCTCCTGACTTTAGGAGTGCGCTAACGTTTTGGCCGTTTCGTTGTAAGCTTTCAACAAACGTTTTTGTGCGGATCTCAATCTTTGCTTTTTTGAAACTTCTCTCTAACCCCTTGGAGATCTCCTCATCTTCTATCGGAAGAATATTCTCAAGCACCTCAACAACCGTCACTTCAGCTCCAAACGTGTTATAAAAGTAAGCAAACTCAATTCCAATTGCTCCAGCGCCAACAACAAGCAATTTCTTTGGACATTCATTAAGTGCTAACGCATGGCGGTAGGTAAGTATTCGCTCACCATCTACGGGAAGGTTTGGAAATGTTTTTGCCCGAGCACCGGTGGCAACAATGACATCTTTATACTGATACGCCTGCTCTTTGCCCTGCTTATCGGTAACGATAACGAAATTCCCCGGCTCAAGTCGGCCCATCCCCGAAAGGAGGGTGATGTTGTTTTTCTTGAAGAGGAATTGTACTCCCTTTGTCATCCGGTCTACGACACCACGAGAGCGTTTTATCACGGCGGGAAAATCCACTTCGATGCCGCCGATCTTTAGACCAAAATCGTTTGCATGATGAAGTGTTTCAAAAACTTCAGCGCTTTTTAAAAGAGCCTTTGTGGGAATACATCCCCAGTTCAAACACACCCCACCAGGTGACTCACTTTCAACAACAGCGGTTTTTAGACCAAGTTGTGCAGCACGGATCGCCGCAACATACCCCCCGGGGCCTGAACCGATAACGATGCAATCAAACTGAGTATCTGACATGTAAAAGTCCTCTTCCTTATATATGCGTAAAAAACCATCGTGATGAATAGGACAATTTTATAGGTGAAACAAGAAGCGAACCAGAGGAACTGAGATAATAAATGAGATTTACACTTGGAATTACTTATCCTTCATGGTGTGTCAGTCTTAGAAACTCTGTGTTAAAAATTTCGCCTTGTTCAAAACGACCCACAGAGCATTTATCAGTAAAGAGAGGTAATATTCATTGGACAACTCGTTTCTTATAACTATTTTATTTCTTGCTGCTATAGCGGTTCTTATTCTCTTTCTGAGGATCCTTCGTCGTAGGCGAGCTACCGTGGGCTTAGAAACTGATGCTTCCGGTTTCTGGCGCTATCATAAGGCTACACAATTTTTGAGAAAAACTGCCTACAGAAAAGTTCTTGGGCAAAGCGATAAGAGCGAAAACAAAAAGAAGAAGGAAAAACCACATGCGGTTGCTGTAATTGAATTTAACGGTGATGTGCGGTGCCGCCAACACCGGCCTTTTTCTCAACTTATCGATGAGGTGGAGGTCAATAAGGAGTTACTCTCAGAGGTTGTGATCGTCCTTAACTCTCCTGGGGGTCTTGTTTCCCAATATGGTCATGCCTATTCACAGATGGAACGGATCCGAAAACTCGGCATCTCGCTTACTGTTTGTGTTGATGTCGTCGCTGCCTCGGGTGGCTACTTAATGAGTCTTCCCGCAAATAAAATTATCGCCGCACCGTTTGCCGTTGTTGGTTCTGTCGGCGTTATCGCTTTTGTTCCAAATCTCCGGAAGTTTCTTCTTAATCGCGACATCGTTCCTCGCACCTTTAGCGTTGGTAAATACAAACGCACCGTCAGTCTCACTGATGAGGAGACACCGGAACAGATCGATCGCTTTCAAGACCAACTTGAAGCCGTACAACGACTCTTTCTTGAAGCCGTAAAAAAGTATCGCCCCCAAGTAAAGTTCGAAGAGATCCAAACCGGAGCTCACTGGACGGCGCAAGAAAGTATCGAACAGGAGCTTGGTCTTGTTGATCAGATCTCTACGTCAGAGGAATACTTGTTAGAGAAAAACAAAGATCACGACATCTTGCTTTTAAGTCAGAAAAAAAGCTTTTTGAGCGATGGGATAGAACTCTTTGCATCAAAAGCGTTCGACAGAGCGGCAGCTCAGGTAGAGGAGCGTCTCTATTTAATGGGACAGCCGTGGTGATTCATCCCGAGTTAGCTTTTTCTCCCAAGACTCTACAGGCCCAGTCCGCATACAAAACGATGGATGACACTCAGGTGTTATAACCTTCTTCCACCGTCGATAAAGTGCGGGGGTTCGAATAGAGAGTTTTTGCAAAAGATGCTCCCACTCATATGCAATCTGTCCCGAGGTAACAGAAAGGTTTTTTACTGAGCGCACCGCTCCTATTTTTGAGCGATCAAAAGAATAAGCACGAGACTCTGCTTCGGCATGAACAGCAGCAAGATACGCGCTTATCGCGAAGCGCGGCGATCGATGATCGCGAAAGCGTTGCAGCTGCGGGTGGTGACGATACCCAATAGTTTGTCCACGAAGCACAGCCCGCGCAAGCAGCGACTCTCGCCAGAGAGCAACTAAGCCTTGGGGATCAAGATACTTGGGATGAATAGACCAAAGACGCATTTTACTTCCTCGCTTAACTTTTGCTCGAAGGTCTTAATAGGTGAGAACTTACAATTCCACTATATAGAGAATGAATCCTCTACTGTTCATAAATAAACGCTCACTCTTTTCCTACCATACCCCTCCCTCCTGTCGTAGCGAGCGTTCACTACGACAGGAGGAGGGGGTGAGTCTTCCGGCTCACAACGGCACCGCTTCACTTCACATCTAGTGGATTTTTAATTGAACACAGAGCTTCACAGGGTTAAAAAAAATCCTTTTAGATTAAGCCTCTAATAAAATAAGCAGACAACCTCCCTGTCGTTGCGAGCCGGGAGGCCCGGCCGCCGGGCGAAGCGAAGCAATCTCGAACTCTCATTGATAATATGAGATTGCTTCGCTTCGCTCGCAATGACAGGGAGAGATCATTTTATTAGATACTTTAACTCTGTGTCACCCTGCGAAACTCTGTGTTCAATGAAAAATCCACTATATAGAGAATGAATCCTCTACTGTTCATAAATAAACGCTCACTCTTTTCCTACCATACCTCCCTCCTGTCGTAGTGAGCGCTCGCTACGACAGGAGGGAGGGGGTGAGTCCTCCGGCTCGCAACGGCACAGGTCCTCGGCTTGTAACGATAGGAAAAGTGAACTTATCATCAGAAAAAAATGCAAAAAACCCCTTGGTTCATTGAGGAATTGATTTTTTTGGCAATTACTAGTTTAATTGGGGGCTTAGAATTTTAGAACTACTTACGCGTCCTTAGCTCAGCTGGATAGAGCAACTGGCTTCGAACCAGTAGGTCGGGGGTTCGAATCCCTCAGGGCGCATGATATTTGGAAAGCTTTTGACTGAACTCTTCGTTGCGGGAAATGGCTGCGGTGCTCGTTTAGCTATCGCTAAAGTCCGCTCCTCACCATTCCCGCGCCTCGATTTCAGCCAAAATCTTTCCAAATATCATTCCAGGTGGTTCGTTCAAGAAACACACTTAGCAGGAAATCTTTGTGACTAATCGTTTTTTTGTTGCGATTTTTGTTGTGGTGGCTTCGCTGGTATTTCTTGTGTACACGGCGATTGGGAATACGGCTAAGGCGGTGGTGACCGTTAACGATTTGTTAAAGGAGAAAGTGCCGGTGCCAAACATTCGGCTTGGGGCACGAGTGAGTGAGAGTGATATTGAATATCAAACAAAGCCTGGGTTTTTTCTCCGCTTTCTGGTGCACGATATTGTAGCCGCAGGAGAATCTCTCCCCGTTGTCTATCGCAATATGAAGCCTGATACGCTAAAGGCTGGACGAGATGTTATTTTGGAGGGAGACTTTAATGGAAAGGAGTTTCATGCAAAACAACTCCTCACCCAATGCCCATCAAAATACGAAGTGCCTACACCGGGAGAAAAAAACAAGGAAACAGCATACTAAATGATTGACGTTGGACACTTTTCTCTAGCGGCGGCGTGGTTTCTCTCACTCTATGGACTCATCGGGGGAAGCATTGCTGCGTGGAAGAGAAAAGAATCGTTCATTGAATCAGCGCGAAATAGTATCGTCCTTGTTTCTTTCTTTACGCTCCTTTCTCTTGTCGCCCTCGCAGCGCTTTTTTTAAGTCATGATTACCGTTACTCTTACGTTTGGCGTACCTCAAACAACGAGATGAGTCCGCTCTATCTCGTTTCTGCCATCTGGGGAGGGATGGATGGCTCGATGCTCCTCTGGGCAGGAATTATGTCAATCTATGGTCTCTTTATTGTAAAAAACCATGCCCGCTTTCCACAGCTGCTCTTTCGATGGTTCGTGCCGGTGTTTAGTGGTGCCATAAACTTTTTTCTCACCGTTGTTTTGTTTCTAACAAACCCTTTTCGGCTTCTTCCTTTACAGACTATTCCGACGGATGGAAACGGTCTTAATCCCTTACTTCAAAATCCTTCGATGCTCATTCATCCTCCGATGCTCTATGCGGGCTTTACCGGGCTTTCAATTCCATTTTCTTTTTGTATCGCTGCCCTCCTTGGTGGATATCTCTCAAATAACTGGATCGAACTTACCCGCCGCGCAACACTGATCGCGTGGGGATTTTTGACAGTAGGAATAATTCTTGGCGGGAACTGGGCCTATATTGAGCTTGGCTGGGGCGGGTTTTGGGCATGGGATCCGGTAGAAAACGCCTCTTTTCTTCCCTGGTTAAGCGCTACAGCGTTTCTTCACTCTGCAATGGTTCAAACAAGAAGAGGAAGCCTAAAAGTTTGGACGATCTCTCTTTGTGCTCTCAGTTATATACTAACCGTGTTTGGAACGTTTCTTACCCGAAGCGGGGTCGTTCAAAGTGTCCATGCTTTTGCAGAAACCGATGTCGGGTGGGTGTTTCTTGTTTACATCGGAATACTTTTTTTCCTTACCGTTTTACTGATCGCACTTCGTTTTGAACGGTTGAAGCCGGAATCTAAAATTGAAACTTTTTTATCGCGTGAGGCTGCCTTTCTCTTTAATAATCTCCTTCTCCTTGGTGTCTGTTTTGCAACGATTTGGGGGGTGCTCTTCCCAATTATCAGTGAAGCAGTAACCGGTGAAAAAAGCGTCGTTGGGCCGCCGTTTTTTAATCAGGTAAACGTACCTCTTTTTCTCCTCCTTCTTTTCTTAATGGGTGTTGGGCCACTCCTTGCCTGGAAAAGAAGTTCGGGAAAAGCCTTACTAAAAAATTTCATCAGACCTTTTCTTGGCGGCTCAGCAATAACGATTCTCTTTCTTTTCATTGATAGTGCGCGCGTGTATGCGGCAACCTCTTTTGGACTTTGTGTATTTGTACTTATCGCTATCGGGAGCGAATTTCATCGTGGAGTGAAGTTGCGAAAGGAATTAACGGCTGAAAATTCCGCACAAGGGTTTGTTAACTTACTTCGCAGAAAACCAAGACAATATGGTGCTCATATTATTCACTTTGGTGTAGCGGTAATGACGATCTCGATTACTGCTTCTATGGCCTACAAGATCGAAAAAGACTTTACTCTCCGTATCGGAGAAAGTTATGAAGTTGGACGATTCAAGCTCACCCTGGAAGACATCTTTGAGCAGAAACACTCAAACTACACTGCTCTTAAAACTGTTGTTCGAGTGAATGAAAAAAAGAGTGGAAATCGTTTAGGTGAACTTCTTCCAGAGAAGCGCTTTTATCCAAAAGGCGAAGAGTCGACAACGGAGGTAGATATTCAGATGAGTCCTCGAGAGGATCTCTATCTTGCTCTTGCTGGATTAAATATCGACACCCCGGAGCAAACAGATTATCGACAAAACGAAGCGGTCTTTAAAGTGTTTGTAAACCCACTTCAGATCTGGCTCTGGATTGGCGCCTTTTTTGTAGCCGTCGGAACGATAGTAGTGATCTCCCCAAGAGCATTACAACAACCGGCACTTTCTCGTGAACGTTCTCCTGCGGAGGTAGAAGCATGACAGCACTTCCCGAAGCGGTGATGGTTGTTTTTACTTTTATCTTGGCTCTCGGAGTGAGCATCTTTCTGCTTACTCCTTTTTTTAAAAAATCTGCTTACGAAAAGGACAAGAGTTCCCCCGAGAACGAAGCGCATGCACAAAAAGAGTTCTTCCTTCGTGAACTAACAGAACTCGAATTTGATTTTCGAACTGGAAAACTTCTTGAAGAGCACTATCAGAAAGAGCGCGCACTTCTTGAAACTAAGATCTCAGACCTCGCCCTCTCACACAGCAGTAAACCAAAAGAAATTCAAGATGTCATTAATAACGGTTGAGAAGCTCTCGAAGTCATTTGGGACCACGCTCGCGCTTCGAGATATTTCTTTTCAAGTAAAAAGCGGTGAAGCGCTTCTCTTTCTTGGTGCAAACGGGGCAGGGAAATCAACACTTCTTTCTTGCCTTGCCGGTATTACAAAACCCGATCGGGGACGAATTTCTTATCACGAAAAATGTCTCTTTGGAGTTTTACTTATCGATAGCTTTCTTTATACAGAACTTACCGGTTTAGAAAATCTCCTTCTCTATGCAGATCTCTATCAACTTCCAGATCCAAGGAATCAAGCCCTGCGTTGTTTAAAACAGATGGGACTTGAACATCATAGACAAAAAAAAGTCTGTGACTATACGCCAGGAATGTTAAAACGCTTATCCTTTGGAAGAACGATTCTTCACAACCCACAAGTGCTCATTCTCGATGAGCCCTTTGCCCACCTCGATCGAGAGGGAAGAGATATTGTCCTTTCAATGCTGATGCAGTATCGAGCCGAGAAAAGAACACTGCTGATTGCAGCGCATGATGAAGAATTAATCGCCCACGATGAGTTTCGACAGCTACACTTAGATCAGGGGAAAGTTACCGAAGAAACTTTTCCTCAACAACAAAATATCGCAAACAGAAGACATCGATGAAACCTTTTATCTCGCTTTTAAAAAAAGACTTTACCTGTCTCTGGCGCTCCCCGCAGATCTTAATCTCTTCTTTTTCGCTCTCACTTCTTTTAGTGATCATCTCAAGTTTTGCTTTTCGACAGATCGGCTTTGGAGAGCGTGAACTGAGTGAGGTAACCCCGGGGATTTTAGTAATCATCTTCCTCTTTTCTGGTGTGCTCGCTCTCAATCATTCCTTCTCTGGAGAGTATGTGCAGCGACCACTAACTGGAATTATTCTTACCGGTATCGATCCGTTTCAGATCTATCTTTCAAAATTTCTCAATAACTACCTTTTTGTCTTTACTCTTCAGCTTTTTACTCTCTTTACTCACGGTCTTTTTTTCGGAGCGCCAGTATTTTCTCACTTCCTTTCAATAGTAATCCTCTCGCTCTTGATGAGTATTGGATTTGTCTCCATTGGCACTCTTCTTTCGGCGATCTCTGCTCTTTCACGTTCGCTTGAGATCCTCCTACCATTGATTCTTTTTCCACTGATCATTACTCCCGTTGCAGGTTTTGTATTTTTACTTCGTGAGGTTCTTCTCACTGGGGTAATAAATACGAGTCAGTTTTGGTTCGTGCTCCTCGTTGTATACTCAATCATCTCTCTTTGTATTTCTTCAGTATTGTTTGAATACCTCATAAAAGATCGCACCTGTTGAACTTTTGCAGCTCTTAACGTATAGAAAGGGTGCGGAATTTAACTCCTTACTGCCAATGAGAATGTTGTTATGGCGATAGAAAAAATTATTTCATTACCGTTTCTTACTGGCAATTATGCGGTGCGACGACTCATTCCCAGTGCTTCGCTCCTTCTTTGCCTGCTCAGTATCTTTTTTGTTTTCGTAATCGCTCCAAACGAGCAGGTGATGGGCGCTGTTCAGAGAATTTTTTATTTTCATGTTGGCGCAGCAATGAGTTCGTATTTGATGATCGGACTCCTCTTTCTCTCTAGCCTCTTCTATCTCGTTTCTGGAAAGAAGGAATGGGGTCTCCTGGGAAGAGGTTCTGCAAAAATCGGCTTTGTTCTCTGTAGCATCGTTCTTGCAAGCGGAATGATTTGGGGACACTCAGCGTGGAATACCTGGTGGCGTTGGGAACCGAGACTGGTTTCTTTTTTGATACTTTGGCTACTACTGCTCTCTTCGTTTCTTCTTCATGCCTTTGCAAAACATCATGAACGAGAAGCTCAATACAGTGCGGTCCTGGGCATCCTTATTGCAATCAACGTTCCGATCGTAGTTTTTTCGATTAAGTTTCTTGATCACACCCAACAACTGCACCCAGAAGTTGTCGCTAATCAGGGTTTAGTTGATATCCGTTTTGTTTATGGACTTCTTCTTTCCACGGTGAGCTTAATGATCTTTAGCCTGTGGCTGCTGACAATCGAGTTAACTGGTCTGCTCTTAGAGAAGAAAATTGAAAATATTCAGCAAATGACCGTTCGTAGGAGTGCTTAGAATTATGCCTAATACATTATTAGATCTCTTCTTAGGATATGGAGCGATATTTCTCATTCTTTTTTTGTTTTTAGTAACCGTAGTTCGCAAACAAAAAAGACTTGAGCAGGTATTAACATTCTTAGAAAATGAGATCCTCCTTCAGGAGAAGGAGCAAGTAACAAAACGTGCTCATGGAGCATGACAACAACTTCTTATCAATTTCTTACTGCAAAATTTTTGGAGTCTGTTCCTAAGCTCTCTTTTTTAAAAGCAAGCCATATTCCTGAAGTAGCGTTCATTGGTCGCTCCAATGTAGGAAAATCAAGCCTCTTAAACGCCCTTTGCAACACGCACTCTCTTGCTCGAACCAGCAAACTTCCAGGACGCACTCAGATGCTTAATTTTTTTGAAGTCGTCTATCGCCTCCCCTCAAAGGAAAAAACGATCTGCCATTTCGTCGATCTCCCCGGCTATGGGTACGCGCGGGTGCCAAAAAACCTAAAACAGGAATGGGTGAATTTAATTGAGGGCTATCTTCTTAAACGCCCAAACCTTGCTACCGTGGTGCTGCTCATTGATATCAGACGAGACCCTGGAGAAGAAGAGAAATGGCTTGCCTCCTTAGGTGAAAATGGGAACTGCATCGTAGTGCTCACCAAAGTAGATAAACTCTCCACTACGGAGAGAAAAAAAAGAATGGGAGAATTTACAAAAAAACTCGGTTTTACGCCCAAGTATTTACTCTGCACGAGCACCGCTGGAAAAAAACAAGGAATCGAAGAACTCCGCGAGCTTATCTTTCAACTTTCTACTACATCGATGTCTGATTAGATTAAGAATTATTGAACACAGAGTTTCACAGAGATCCACAGAGTTTAAAAATTAATGAAAATTTCTCTTACCTCTGTGAAACTCTGTGTTCAATAATAAAAGCGCTGTCACTGTGTACATCCTTGATATATTTACGGAACCACCTTAAGCGCTGCTTCTAAGGTAAAGCGATTATCTCCTGATGCAGAAAAAGCTCCCGTTACACCTTCAAAATCTTTTACTGATCTAAGATAATTAACAAAACTCACCCCTCTCTCCCTCTTTCGAATCCAGGAAGCAAGAAGCATTAAAACATCATATCCGTTACTTGCTCCAAGAAGTGAGCTATTGGGATAGTTTTTTCGAAACTCTCTTACAAACTCTGCTTTCGGTTCTGCGCTATCAATATACCATTGCCCACTGAGCGCGCCGGAAGCCATCTCGATCTCGCGCCGGTCAGAGTAATTGATCAGTGCAAACGAAGGGAGTGTAAGGCCAAGATCTCTTGCCTGTTTTGAAAAAACTCCAAGTTGTCCTAGGTAGAGTTGATTAAAAATCACATCAATATTTTGTTTTCCTTTCAGTCGAAGAATAGAACTTCTAAAGTCCTTCATCTCTGGAGGGAATTGTTCATGAAGCACGATCTCGAACTCACCTTTACTTGATTCTAAAAAGGCATCAACCAAAGCTCGAGTGCCTTCATGAATAGTACTAACGAGGGCGATCCTCTTATACCCGCGCAGCTGACACTCTTTTACCGCAAGTTCAGAAAGTCTCTCTGGGGTAACCCAAAAGTTAAACGTATGTGGCCTTCCTCGAGAGATGAGCGGATCTACGGCAAGGGATAAAAAGGTTATTTTCGCACGTTCTGATAAAGGGGCGATCGCCTTCCCCGTCGTGGAAGAAGCGTTAAGAAGCACGTCAATTTCATCTGTGGTCTTAAGTTTTTGAAATGCTGATACTGCAAATTGCGGCTGAGATTGATCATCTTCATAGAAGAGTAAGAGTTGCTGTTGTTCGTTTGGTGGAAGTTTTTTGTAAGCTAAGTTAATTCCGTTTTTTACAGCTTCCCCGAGACTTGCTCCATGCCCCGTCAACGGTAAGATAATTCCAACTTTAAGCGCCTCAGAAGAAGCTGTAGGAATACTCGTGCAGACAGATAAAAATATCAAAAGTAATAATCTTACGTTGTTCATCTTGCCATTTACATTACAACGTCTGTTGAAGCATGAGATTTCGAAACACCCGTCGATCGGTAGGAGCCAACTTCAACAACTGCTCCTCACAACTCTTTACCACCTGCTCTTGATTGAGCAGTCTCGCTACATACGCTTTATTGAGAAGCGCCGTTACAGGGGCATAATCTTCTTTAATCGCCAGATCAAGATAGGGAAGCGCTTCGTCATAACGCTCCATGAGAATAAGCGCCCAGGCGAAGTTATTTGCTTTTTCTGCCTTCCGAAGAAGCTCTGTGTCTCGTAATTGAAACGCTTCTTTAAAACGAAGTAACGCCTGCTCATTCTTCTCAAGGCTTAGCTCTGCAAGCCCCCAGAGGTGAAAAAGAAGCGCTTCATTTTCTGCACCAGGCTCACTGAGAAGTTTTTTAAGCTCCTCGCAACCTTTTACGGGATCTCCTTGTGCGAGATCGAGGTACGTGCGCTGAATTCGAAGATCGATATCACTTGGTGACTCGCTAAGAATCTCATCTAATATTTTCACTGCGCCATTTAAATCAAAGAGAGAGAGTGCTTGAAGAAGAGGTTTTAATTTCTTGTCTTTTAAGCGCTTCATCGGAAGCTTCAACCAGGGAAGAAATCCTAACTGAATTTCAAGTTTTGCACGAAGTTCTCCACCTTTTGTAAGCTCCTCTTCAGAAATCCAATCTCCAAAAAGATTTAAAGAGTTTCTGACCTCAATCATTGTTCCCCGAAGAAGGCCAACGGAGTTCCCAAGGGTTTGTGTTACCGAAAGAACTTGCTTGGATATCGCTTCCAAACCCGCACCGCTATCGACCATCGCCGAATAAAAAGAAAGTCCAGCAGTAGAGATAAGTTCATCGGGCGAACAAGCAAAACTCTTAGAAAGCTCCAAAACAGCGTGAGCAGGAAGATTATATTCTTTAAGAAATGCCAAGATTCCTCGTACCGCTTGAAGTCCAGGGAGTGGCTCACCGATCATTACTGGGGGATAGATCAGATTAGAAAGATAGAGTTCCGCCACCTGACCAAGCTGCTCACCGGGAAGGAGTCTTCCAAAGTGTTCCGCAGTTGACTTGGCAAGAACTCTCACCGTTTTTTCAGTATCTGCAGCACGAGCTTCAATCCCTTCGTTTGCCCATTCCCCTTCAGCATAGGGAGAAAGGCCGGTCATTAACCCGATACCAAAGAGACTCAGGTAGTTATGATCCGGAAGCACCGCACGCTCACTACTGCCGATAACGGGAAATGGATATGGGGGATCTTTTAATATCCGAAATAAAGACTGTTCAATTGCTATAAAGAGAAGGGTCTTTCCATCTCTTTCAGCCTTAAGAAAAATCCCATCATCGTTTTCTCCAGCAACCACAGAAACTTCAAACGCTTCCCAACACTGAAATGCCATTACCGCAAGATATGCGGAAGCACCTTTGATAATCTTTCTATCTTCCGCACTCACCTCATTCTCCCCTCGAATATGAAAGGTAAGGAGATCAAGAATGCCAACGGAGGGCCAACTAAAATCAAGAGAGAGCACGGGAGCTTCTTCAGTGCGTAACGACCAATCGCGTGAAAAACGCTTGGCTATGTTTACTATCTCAGGAGAGAGAGCGCTCACCGATTTGCTAAAAATTCCTTAATTCTCGCTGCGACTTTTTCTTTGGTAAGACCGAGATGGTCTGCAATGACCTCTGCAGGAGCGGATGCCCCAAAACGATTAATCCCAATACAGAGTGTTTGAGCAGGGTCGCCATCAATCATTCCTGGCCAGGTAAGGGTATGTCCAGCTTCAATCGTAACTTTCTTTGAGTCTTTAGGAATAAGCGCCTGATGATAGTCCGTGGGCTGCTCTTGAAAAAGCTCCCAACACGGCATTGAAACCACTCGCAGTGAGGTCTCAGCAGGTAATAATTTTGCAGCAGCAACCGCAAGCGGAAGTTCTGAGCCGGTAGCGATAATTACTACATCAGGATTTTTCGTCTTGAGAGCTGATTCATAAACGGTATACGCACCACGTTTAATCTCATTAAAATCAAACCCATTTTTTCTTTCAATTGGCTCCAGATTTTGTCTTGTAAAAATTAAAGCACAGGGGCCATTTCGACGGGTCAGTGCAATCTCATAACAAATTGCCGTTTCTGCTCCATCCCCTGGACGAAGCACATAGAGGTTTGGAATCAAACGAAGTGCTGCAAGGTGCTCAATTGGTTGATGGGTTGGTCCATCCTCTCCGAGAAATACACTATCGTGAGTAAAAATAAACAATCCCGGTAGATGCGAAAGAGCTGCAAGACGTATTGCGGGACGCATGTAATCAGAGAAGCAAAGAAACGTCGAGCCGTAAGGAATAAACGAGCCGTAACAGGCAAGTCCATTCATAATCGCTCCCATTCCATGCTCCCTTACACCAAACCGTAAATTCTTTCCGGTAAAAGATTGTGCATTTATATCCGTAGAATCTTTAATGAGGGTTAACGTAGAGGGTTCGAGATCTGCAGAGCCTCCAATTAATGCACCAACTTCACGAGATGCTACCTGAAGCACTGCCCCCGAGAGCTTGCGCGTAGAGTTTGCTACCGCAGGTTTTACTGCCTCTAAAAACTTTTGCTGAATATCTTTTGGAACAGACAGCTCTCGTTGCGCTTTTAGCTCGGTTGCTTTTTGTGGATTAGTTTTTTCCCATTTTTGAAATGAATCTCGCCACTGATTATATTTTGCTTTGAGCTCAGTAATGCGTTTTTGGAAAAGCTCGCTTACCTCCTTTGGGATATAAAAAGTTGGCTCTAAAGGCCACCCGAGTGCCTGCTTGGTACTCTCAAGCTCTTTCTTTCCTAGCGGTGCTCCATGAACATCATGGGTATCAGCTTTGTTTGGACTTCCTTTACCGATAATCGTTCTTGCCGCGATAAGAGTTGGTTTTCCTTTGCGACTTACAGCGCCTGCAAGCGCTCGATCAATCGCCTCAAAATCATGACCATCAATTTTTTCCGTGTGCCACCCATAGGCCTCGTAGCGCTTACAAACGTCCTCAGTAAACGCAAGCTTTGTATGTCCTGCGATACTAATGTGGTTATCGTCGTAGATGACAATAAGGTTATCAAGTGCTAGGTGCCCGGCAATTGAAGAAGATTCGCTACTGATACCCTCCATCAAACAACCATCACCTACAAAACAAAATACTTTATGATTAATGATTGAAAAGTCCGGTGTGTTATAGCGCGCTGCTAAGAGCTTCTGCCCAATCGCCATTCCCACTGCGTTTGAAATTCCCTGCCCAAGCGGACCGGTCGTACACTCCACGCCAGGAGTTACATGAACCTCAGGATGCCCAGGAGTGTTACTTTCCCACTGCCTGAAGTTCTTAATATCTTCCAGGCTTACATCATATCCACACAGATGGAGCATTCCATAGAGAAACATCGAGCCATGCCCATTTGAGAGCACAAAACGATCTCGATTCAGCCATTGCGGATCGGCACCGTTGAAGTTGAGGTGCTTTAGAAAAAGTACGACGCCATAATCAGCAGCTCCCATCGGCATTCCTGGATGACCAGAATTTGCCTTCTCCACCGCATCCGCGGCAAGCATCCGAATAGTATTTGCTGCAAGAACTAGTTTATCACTCATACAAATTTTTCCGCTCTCTCTTTCTCTCTTAATTCAGATCCCTACTGATGGAAACAACAACCCATCTAGTATTCGGCATACCAAGCTTGAACTCAATGGACTTCGAAGATATATGCGGGATATCACAAAAAAACAAACGCTAACCACCTATAAATATTGAGCTCTCATGGGAACCAATTTTTTCATCCCATAACGATAAAAGCTTACAAAAACCCTTGGCACGCTATTCGCATAAGATTTATATGTAACGCGAACCGACCGCATGTTACCAGCCAAAGACACTATGTTGAGTGTCAACATGCCTTACTCCTTACCGGGCCGAAGATCATGAGATCTTCGGCTTTTTTTTTGCTCGCTTCTCAAAGCTTTGTGTAATTGAGCGCCTTGTCGTCTCGATCTTAAATCGTTAAGATACTGACGCATTATTAATTTAGAGAATCACACTCAATCATTTAGAGAAAGTATGCCATTAGAGAGAGATAGTAATACGTTGCAGTTAAAGCTTGGAGAAAAAGCGCCATACTTTAGTTTGAAAGGAACAGATGGAAAAATTCATACGATCTCTGACTTCCTAACCACGAAGGCCTTTGTAGTAATCTTTACCTGCAACCACTGCCCCTACGCACAAAGCTATGAGAAGCGCTTGATCTCTCTGGCAAAAGATTATCAACCACGAGGAGCTCAGTTTGTAGCAATCTGCGCAAATGACTCGGTAGGGTTTCCGGAGGATGATTTTAATCGAATGGTAGAGAAGTCTTCACAGTTGAGCCTTCCCTACCCTTATCTCCATGATGAATCGCAAGCGGTAGCAAAAGCTTATGACGCCGCCTGCACACCGGAGACTTATGTATTTGATAGTCAACACCGGTTGCAGTATCACGGACGAATTGATGACAACTATCGTCAACCAGAGCAGGTGAAGTCTCACGATCTCAGAGATGCAATCGAAGCAGTTCTTGCAGGAGAAACTCCCAAGCACCAGCTCACCTCAGCGATCGGTTGCTCTATTAAGTGGAAAAGGTAAAAGCACCGCACTGGTAAGGGCCTGACTCACAAAATCGATCGCGTGCTGAACCTCCTTGATTGCCGCAAAAAAATCGTGGAATTATCTCTTCATTTAAGTTATAAGAAGACTGGCTTAGTGTTAAGTAATTAACTGAGCGCAGTTGTTTATGGATATACATCGCTATTTTCACCCCCACCACAACCCAAGGCTTATTCACACCTCGCTTCGTCTTCAAGAGTTTAGCGAACTTGAGCAAGCTGCAATTGAGCTAAAAAAAGCGATCGTTCGTGGACAGATAAGAACAGCAAATTCACCTATAGGCGCGATAAGACAGGAGCATTTTTCAGAGGTCATCGTAGCAATGGATTTCGTAATTGACTCACTTGCTACGATTATTAAAGCGCACCCAGGAGATGAAACACCTTCCCTTGTGCAGATGGTTGAAGAACGAAAAAATACTGCTGGCTGGGAGAACTGGGCACAGTTGGTAAAACAACGGCTGGTTTCTCTTGAGGGAACGGCAGAAGAATTAAATATCCCCAAGGAAGAAGCAACATAACACAGATAAAGCGGCGGTTTTTGATCTTTCCTCCCAAAATTATAGAATCAGCTTACCGAATTCCCCCTTCTAAACTAATGGTGCAATAGGCATGAATTAGTAGATAGTTAAGAGAACTATAAAGCACGATGCACTAGAATTATTAAGTTATAGAATACCCCTCCCTTGGAACGAACCGATAAAAATATTGATCACAATCGAAAAGCTCGAAGACGACGTCTTACGGAGCGATTACAAACACTTCGAGAACGAACAAGACTTCTCGAACAAGAACTTACATCGTACACCAGCACCCATTTTCGTGTCTGTATCTTCGGGAGCGCAAGAATTAAGCCTGATGATGCTCTCTATAAAACCACACAAACACTTGCACGGTATTTAGGTCGGGAAGGGATTGATGTGCTTACCGGTGGTGGCCCTGGTCTGATGGAGGCTGCAAATCGCGGACTCCAAGAGGGCAAAGAAGAAACGCGGAGTATTAGTAAGTCATTTGGAATTTCAATTGATCTTGGATCACGAGAAGTTCCTAATGAGCATCTTGATATTAAACACCATCACAAGAAGTTTTCCTCTCGCCTTGATGACTTCATGCGCCTTTCCAATGCGGTTATCGTCACCCATGGTGGAATCGGCACCCTTCTTGAACTGTACTTTTCATGGCAACTCATTCAGGTTGGACACCTCACTCCACGACCGATTATTTTGCTTGATGAAAAATTTTGGCACGGATTGATTGATTGGATGAAAGACACTCAAGTAAGCCACGGCCTGATTAGCCCTGGGGACTTTAGTTGGATTTACCTGGTAAAAACACCAGAAGAAGCCGTCAACATCATCCGCACCGAACACGATCGCTTCAAAGAAAGCCAGAAAAAAGAGCTTTAGAGACGAAACCTCTACCTGTCGTTGCGAGCCGGGAGGCCCCGCCGCCGGGCGTAGCGAAGCAATCTCGAATTGCTTCAACAGCTATGAGATTGCTTCGCTACGCTCGCAACGACAGGTAGATCTTGCTACCTCACAAATGAAACAGCTCTAGATTCTGAAACTCATGACAGGAATTTAAAACCAGATGCTCATGCACCAGATTGTGAGGATGACAATGACAACACTTACAATACTCTGCACGAGTGTTTTTCGATCTCTTTCTTTTTTCTTCGAAAGCGTTAGTCGTTTCTCAAGAGGAAGTGGTTCGAGCATAAGAGATTTTGTAAACATTCGACGAATCGAGCGAATTCTTTTGATCAACACATGATAGATAAATGAATGCCTACTCATTTTCTGAATCACAGAAACTCGTGTTAGACTTTTTTCGCCGCGCTTTTTAATCGTTGTTGTTCGGCGCTGAGGTTGTAGTGTTTCAATTTTTTCTGTTTCTAATTTGGTGGCGATAAAGACCTGATCATTATCAGGGTCTCGAGCATCAAGTTCGTGAGTCGTCGTTGCTGCCGACGCGGCTAAGAGAGCGCTCAGTTGTGGATTTTCGATCGCTTCTTTTTTTAGCGCTTCGGTCACGACGACTCTTACTACGGGAACACGAATAATTTGCGGCCTCGTTCTAAAGAACTCACCTTCCTCAGCCTCTTGCTTATTTGCCTGCAACAAGCCCCGCACTTGGGAGAGCGGAGGAACATTGGCGCTATCTAACGTTGCTGTAAAACCGGTTGTTTTTTTTCTTAAGGAATCAACATTCTCAACTCGAATCAGGGGTGAACCTTTCCAAGAATTTGGCACTTTTTCTAAGCCGGTTACAACAACAATTCGAGTCGAATCACGAACGAGATCTAAAAGCAGAAGCGCAAGACGATCGCAAAAATTCTTAGTAATCGGGGCAAAGGGTCGATCAAAAAGCAACACTTTTGCTTGAGAGAAAAAGGCACAGGCGATAGCGAGTCGCCGTATTTTGTCTGTTCCTAAACTACTGGGCGAAAGCTCAGAGCAATCCTCGAGACCAAACGAGGTAAGAAGAGGCCCAATATCACCAACGGGAGCACCCGCAATTCGTAAAACATCTCTAACGGAATTTTCTGTCCAAAGGTAATGCGCGAGCCCAACGGCATACACTTCAGAGGAGAGTAATTCTCGATCACCATAGCGCATACTCACCGGTATTGGGCCATTGCGACCGAGAAGAGCATCACGAAACGGTTGTAATCCGTTTCCAGCCTCCCCGTGAATAACATTTATCTTTCCTCCATCGCACTGAACAGAACGAATAAAATCTCCACCTTTTGAGAGTTGACGAAGCATTAATGTGGGCGTTCCCTTCTCAGCGCTCGACTGAGTACTGGTGGTTGATTGCTCTTCGCCGTGAAGCTGGGAAATGTCAGACACACAACCTCATTTATATTTGGATGTAAGACAACTAACTTATTGCAATTAACGGCTTTTTATAGGAAAAACATTAAGCCTCTTTTCTCTCAAGAGTAAGCAGCCGAGATATCCTCTGCGTCTCGACTATAACGCTCCCGAGAAACGTGATACCGAGAATTCCGTTCTTTGCTTGTTAAGATGGTTTTACCCACTGAAGCGATGCGAAAAGATTAATGCCTTTACAGTGCTTATGAAACGATTCCGTTTTCAATCCCCGAAGGGTATTGAACTTTTTGTTGAAGAGACCCCTCTTGAGGCAAACACCGCTCTTGCCTCTATTTTCTCACTTATCGATACCCATAAAGGGGCGATCTTCTCAAGCGGTTTTGAGTATCCTGGACGGCACTCTCGATGGGATATCGGCTTTGCAGATCCTGCCTTAGAGTTTGTTTCAAAAGGGCGGGAGTTTACTCTTCGGGCACTAAACGATCAAGGAAAAGCGCTTTTTGAATTCATCCTCCCAGCGCTCTTAAAAAACCCTGACATCCTTGGTCTTACAGAAAAAAATTCTGAGCTTTGTGGCACAATCAAAGAACGTGCAGCACTTTTTACTGAAGAGGAGCGCACTTCGCAGCCATCGATTTTTTCAGTCTTACGAACGCTTCTTGATCAATTGCACTTTGATCATGCAGAGATCTCACACCTCGGTTTCTACGGAGCCTTTGGCTACGATCTTATTCATCAAACAGAAAATGTTCGTCTTACCCATCAGAGAGAGAAAACTTCGCCGGATTGTCATCTGTTCTTACCACTTGAAATCATTGTCGTTGATCGGAAAAAAGAGATCGCAACAAACTTTACCTATTCCTTTGTCACTTCTCAAGGAGAGACAAAAACACTTCGCGGTAGTGGCCAAACGTTCCTCCCTTCTACCGAGAAGAGAACTGCCGAGATTCGTTGCGACCATCAACCAGGGGAATTTGCTCAGAAAGTACAAAAGATCATTTCAGGAACTTCTCGTGGGGATTATTTTGAAGTAGTACTTTCGCAATCGTTTCATACGGTCGCCCCACAACCCCCAACAGTTCTTTTTTCACGGTTATCAAAAATCAATCCAAGCCCCTATATGTTTCTCATCAACTTAGGAGGTGAGCAGCTCATTGGCGCGTCTCCTGAGATGTTTGTGCGAGTGACCGGAACTCGCTACGAGACCTGCCCAATTGCGGGTACAATTACCCGCGGTGCTTCGGCGGTAGAAGATGCTGACCGCGTTCGACAGTTAATTGGCTCGAAAAAAGATGAGTCGGAATTAACGATGTGCACCGATGTTGACCGTAACGATATGGCTCGAGTCTGCATTCCAGGAACTGTCCGAGTTATTGGTCGCAGGCAGCTTGAATTCTATTCTCATCTTATTCACACGGTTGATCATCTGGAAGGAACACTTGCTCCGGAGTTTAACTCCCTTGATGCCTTTCAAACGCACATGTGGGCATGCACGGTTACGGGGGCGCCAAAACTCGCAGCGATGCAGACCATAGAGGAGTTAGAGAACTCCCCTCGCGAGTGGTACTCTGGCGCGATTGGGTTTCTAAACGTTAATGGGGATATTAATACGGGAATTACTTTAAGAACTGCACATCTAAAAGATGGGCTTCTTTCTATCCGCGCGGGGGCGACCCTTTTACATGAATCCGATCCAGAACTTGAAGAGCAAGAAACGCGCACAAAAGCTGCTGCCTTTCTTGCCGCTCTTGCCGAAGAAGAACTCTCCAAAAAGGAGTCTCCACGGATAGAATCAGGTCATTCTCCCGCCCTCTACCAAGGAGGAACGGGAAAAACTGTTCTCCTTGTTGATTATCAAGATAGTTTCGTTCATAACCTTGCTTCCTATTTACGAACCACCGGTGCTCATGTCGTTACGTATCGTGCAGGGTTTCCAGAGAAGTTTCTTGATACTTTGAAACCAGATCTTGTGGTTCTCTCTCCAGGGCCCGGAGCTCCATCGGATTTTGAAATGCCAACACTTCTTGCAACGTTAGTAAAAAAAGGAATACCAACATTTGGGGTTTGCCTCGGGCATCAAGGAATTGGAGAATTCTTTGGAGCAACTCTTTCTACACTCGCCTCTCCTGTTCATGGAAAAGCATCAAATATCGTCCATAATAATTCCGCTCTTTTTTCTGGAATCTCCTCACCTTTTATGGCGGGAAGATACCATAGTCTCTATCTTGTAGAGGATACGATTCCTAATGACTTGGTAGTAACAGCAAAATCTTATAAAGATGATTCCAATCCGGCGATTGTGATGGCGATTCAACATAAGAAACTTCCGATCGCTGGGGTACAATTTCACCCCGAATCAATTATGACCCAGCGCGATACGGCGGGATTGAGATTGTTGAATAATGTATTTTCTTTATTACGATGAGATTTGCAATTTAGGTATGCATCGAGATTTAAATTTAGATTCCGCACTAGTTTTAAACTTAGACTTAAGTTCAAGCTCATGTGTAAGAGTCTCTAACAAAATGAACGGTACCCGCCTGTCGTTGCGAGCGAAGCGAAGCAATCTCGAATTGCTTCAGCAGCTACGAGATTGCTTCGCTTCGCTCGCAACGAC
>CAZDIO010000152.1:0-35413 GCA_964505555.1 uncultured Bdellovibrionales bacterium | reverse complement strand
CTGAATCGATTCGAGATTGCTTCGCTCCGCTCGCAACGACAGAAATGGATCACTCATTTTGGCAGAGGCTTTTATTGGAATGAACACAGAGGTCGCCAGAGCTAATTATTCTCTGTGAAACTCTGTGTTCAGCTAAAATCTTTTAATATTTCCCCGGAGTGAGAGAGTTGGTCAATACTTGGAGAAAAAAGAATATGGTGCTTATAGCAATTCTTAGATCAAGAAGGAGGCATCTGTTTTTTATATAAATTAAATCCATTGCAAGCTTCCTTCGATAATGTTTCATATCAGCAGCATACCCAAGGCGCACTTGAGCTAAACCACTAATACCGCCTTTTACCGCTAGACGTTTCGAAAACTCAGGAAATTCTGTGGTCAAAATGGTTGCAAGCTCTGGGCGTTCTGGACGCGGGCCAATTAAACTCATCTCTCCTCGTAGGACGTTGATCAACTGAGGAAGCTCATCAAGTCGAGTTCGTCTTAGAATCTGTCCGATCGGTGTGACACGTTTATCGTGTTTTGAGCACCACACCGGCCCACTTTTTGCCTCTGCTTCTGCAAGCATCGTTCGAAATTTATACATGGAAAATATTCTCCCACCGATCGTAAGTCTTTTTTGGGAGAGAAATACTGGACCTCGAGAAGTTGCCAAGATAAGGATCGATAGAATGAGAAATATTGGTATGAAAGCAAGTAATAAAGTAGCTGAAATTATAATATCAGTTAGGCGTTTGATGCCATTGTACCAATAAAGGGGGGAATTTTTAGAAAAAATATTCCAGGGGAGGGAGGGATTTAGTGTTTTATTCCTTTGATTGTCAATGAACGTTACTGCTGAAAACATACAGACTCCTACTCAACGTAAACTTCTCATATCTCCCAAAAATCTGGGGTACTTTTACAAAACATCCTTATAGGTGAAAAAGAAGAGACACACGAAATGATAGTGTGTCTCTTATAGCTTCCTTAGGAACGTTTTCTTCGATATCCTGCTCCCGCAGCAAGAGCAGAGAGTAAAAGAACTCCGGTCATTGGTTCAGGAATCGGACTTCCATCAATTGCTCCTGCTACATCAGCAACAAAAGGATTAAGAGATAATGGCCGCCCAAATTCATCAACAAGAAAGCTCATTCCTGCTTGATTACCACTAATGATATTAGCAAGAGCAAGACTTAAGCCAGCAGGCTCATGAAGAATGAATTGTAATAATGAACCACCTGTAAAACTCGCAAATTCGGTATTAAAGAAACTTCCCGTAGAAGAATTTTGCGAACCAGTAATGACGCCTGACCCAAGTTCACCTTCTAAAAGAAGCTGATTCTGATCGTCATAGACAAGGAAATGTCCGCCAGAAGTATTGAGGGCGATTAAAGAGCTCGAGACTACAGGAGCGCCATCCGCAGTAACGTTTTCAAGTGTAAACGATGCACCACTGAAGATATCAGATAAAACACCATCAAGTGAGCCGATGAAGTTTAACCCAGTATTTTGGTGTCCAAGAGTGGATCCCACACCGTTATCTATGGTTCCAAAAGTGTTGCCATCAAAACGAACATCTTCCGCATCTGGATCGCTTAGATCAAAATTAATGAGAGCATCTGCATAGGCATTTGTTCCACTAATAATAAAGAATAATCCTATTGTTAATGGCTTAAACAAAGATAGACGTTTAAATTTGTTTTTCATTGATTCCTCCAACTTCTTTCTTAATTTGTAAACTCATAATGAGTATTCATATTTTAATCTTACCCTTGGGTATTGTTTTGTGTATGACTCCAATCACTTTTCAGTATCTTTTTCATTTTTTGTTTATCGTCCCGGAAAGGGAAGAATATATTGTCCCGGCTTAATTACCTCATTTCGAACGATCAAACCGCTGACAGCTCCACTATCAACAAGTATTGTACCGTAGGTATCAACGGGAAGAGTCAGCGAGAAACGCTTCGTAGTTTTTGGAGCCAGTGATGTTTTAAATGAGTTAATTACCGATTGATCACGATTTAATAATGTGACATTCACTTCTACAGTTTGAGTTAAGGGGTTCATAATTTCTAACTCATTTCGGTGGCCAATGAAACTATTAAACTCAGTAAATTGTACGGTTCCTGCGGATTCTCCAAACGATGGAGCATATCCATAAAGAAGTTCGCCCTGACTGCCAAATCCATAAATCAACGAAAGCGCGCTTACAGACTCAGGGGGTCCATCGATCTGTGCAAGACCGGGAGTAGCTTGAGCGCTCACGTTGTCTTTAACAATTTTATGGATACTCCCTTTTCTCGGCACCTGTAAGTTTTGTGAAATGAGTTGTGCTCCAGTTACATCAAAAACTCTCAGGCGAGAATTAATCGATTGGTTATTGCCATTAACTACTTCAATAACGCTTAATTCATTTGGTCGTGAAAGGGCTGTGCCCTTGAGGATTTCACCAGTAAGGCTTCGTACTGGAACTGGGAATGCCGTATAAAAAGTATTTCGAGTTGCTCCAACTCCTTCATAGAAGTAACGAGTCGTTTCAAGATAGTACTCTTGGGTGGTTGAAGTAGGAACAAATTCAGCAAGCCCCACCGCGGCACGTCCAATTTTTTCATGGGCACCATAATCAAATCGTCCACCATCGGGGATCGAAACGGTATCAATGGCGACTACTTTTCCAGCTCCATTATAATAGAACAAAGATCCTTTTATCCCCTTATTATCTCCCGGTTGTGCATCAATGACGCGAAGCCAGTTGGCAACGGTTCCGGCACCCTGAGGATTGGTGCCCAGAGTGTTTGTGTTAATTGAAACGCTGGAAATATCTCGTCGGGGATTTGTAAAAGGATAATAGAGTGCAAAGTCAAAAGTTTCATTCACGCTAAAAGGATGATCAGGAAAGCGAAGCTTGTAGAGAGTTATTCCTCCATTCCAAGCACCGTTTGTTGTAGCATCAGTAAAAACACACAGAGTTCCATAGGTATCAGGTTGAAGCCCCAGATCATTTATAATAATATCTTTCTTCTCTAAGCTGCTGAGTCGAAATCGTAAAGATCCGCGCAGTTCTCCACGTTGATTTCGATACTCGGCAAGCACAGAGAGGGGTTGTGTACGTTGATTGATTATCGTCCCCACATTTACTTGTTGAAAAAATCCATTCGGACTTCCACAAGCAGAAGGTCGTAGACGTTCTACGAAACTTCCAGTATCGCAAGCATTTGTGCCATCGTCGATCTCCTGACAATTAGGAACTGAATCATTGTCCTCATCAAAAAACTCGAACGAGGAAAGGCACTGTCCAGAACAAGTATTAAAAGTTTCGCATTGATCAATAGTAGAATCCTCATCAAGATCTGCATCGCAATCATCGGGTCTGAGATTATTGTTACAGTCATTACTTTTTACGGATCGAACCGAGCCATTATCGCCAATGATCAAGATATTGCTACCAAGTTCGCAGCGATCATGGACGTTATTTGCATTGCAGTCCTGAGAGGGGGAGGTAACATTACAATTTTGTGCATCAACGAGCGTAGGCAGAAGAAATAGAAAAAAACTAACGAGAATATTATTTCTTGCAAGCATCATATCTTCCTTTCTTATTTTGATTTTCTATTCGTTTGGTATTGAATCTATAATGCGATAGGCGTATTTCTCTCTGACTGTAATCCGGCACTTCCTGAAGCTGTGAGATAATTTGCTTCTCTCCAATCGCTCATCCCTCCTTTGTACTCGATAATGTTATTGAAGCCGTAATCATTGAGTAAGGTCTTTGCAACGGAACTTGCGGCCGGACACTCGGAGGAAGCACAGTAGAGAATGAGTTCTTTGTTTTTTGCAAATCGATTTTCAAATTCCTCTTCACGACCTTTGGGAATGTTTATCGATTCTGGAATGTGCGCTTTCCGGTATTCCTCTGGACTTAAGACATTTATCAGCGCATAACCATGACTACGATCGAGGTTGTTTGGAGGGTGTTGATCTATTTTATGTTTTAGTTCTAAACGGGTTATGAGCTTAATATTTTGATCCATTTTCTTCTCCGTTCTAAAAAGCACGTTAAATTTTTATATTTAATATCTCTCCTCTCTTCCGGTATGACTATAGGATTTCAGTAGAGCTTCTCGATATGACAGTTGTCATGTCAAAAACTTGAAGTTGTTAGGCCTATAGAAATTATCTAGGACTGAAGTATCTAGGAGTTTTTATATTGGAAAGGAAAGTATGATTCAGTATTCATGACAGATATTTTATTTTTTTAACATCTGCTGATATTTGTTTTTCGCCTTTTTGATTACGCGATGTTCATTTATTTTTAAAACAGTAAGAGCGCTAAAACTAAGAAAAGTAAGGAGTAGAAATCCGCTCACTATATTGCCTGTAGAATCCTCCCACTGCAAAGTTCTCGTCATGTGAGCAGCAATTCCCGAGAAGATCATAAAAAGTGAAATGAGCATCAAATGACTTAGAAAAAACACAAGACAAATGCCAACAATGATCTTTATAAATAGATTGCGTACATATAAATGAGTGAGATCACGATACGTTTCCAAGTAACAAAGAACTGAAGACCATAAACTCGCACCTTCCTTAAAGAGCGATTGAAGAGGATCCCCAGGCGAGTCCTGATGTGTATTAACATCAGGGCTCGCCAATGATGCTTCTTTCTTTTGATCTACTTGAAAGCCGTGCGGTGGGATCTCACACCTTTCATTTTTAGACAGGTGTGAGGAGTCCTTGCCATTAATCACGGGGGTCTAATCAGATCGCCTAAGCAGACCAAGTGTAAGACCGATTCCTGCCGCAATTGCTAACGCCGTGAGAGGTTTCTCTTTTACAATATCGATAATCGCTCGAGCTTGTTCACGGCCCATCTTGCGCAATTCCATAACTTTTTCAGCTGCGGCTTCTCGCGCGATGCGCGTAATTTCATTAACCTCGTCTTTGATGTCCATTGTTTTGTCGCGAAACTGTGAGCTTACGCGAGAAGAGTCATCTTTTATTCCCCGAGTTTCCGGTGAATTTGTTGAGTTTATCGTCATGTTCGCTCCTTCTATTCTTGATAATATTGTAGTCTTACTAATTACACTCGCGAGCAAATTCCTCAGCTTCCTTTTCAGCTTGTTTTTTTGCAAAACCGTAACGTTCTTGAAGTTTTCCTACCAATTTGTCTTTCTTTCCAGAAAGTTGATCGAGATCGTCATCTGTTAACTCACCCCATTTCTCCTTTACTCTCCCTTTGAAGATCTTCCAGTTCCCTTCAATTTGTTCCCAGTTCATAGTTTTCCTCCAGATAATTAATCTTAATCAATGTTGACTGGGATTGTATTAGAGTGTGACAAAGTTGCCATGACAGAGATCACTTCTTAGAAGAAACCGCTTGCCCGATAAAAGATTAAAATGATAGGAACTGTATTGTTTTTACTCATAAGCGAGCTAAACATAAGATCTCTATTTCACTTCAACTTCCAACAAATGTGTATGCGACGTAGTCGTTACTGCTTAGTGGTGTTTTTTTTCGTTTTTTTATCGATTCAGCACAGATATGTTTTGGCCCAGGAAGGTGAGGCATCTAAAGGAGAGCCTGAAGCGAAGAACTCTGAAGAAAACGTTGTTGAGCCACTTGAACCCTGGTTCAAAGTTGAGCCACTTGAAAACCCTCCACCGCACTCACCCGAAGCTGTGATCGCGCCTAAGGAAGATCATGAACAGCAACGAAAATTGCTCTTGGAGGAGTCATTTCTTGATGAGGATGAACCTTTGGTAGAGCAAGGACCGATAGTAAAAAAAGAGCTAGAAAAGCCATTTATTGAAATTGAGAGAAAAAAATTAACAAAATCACAACAGCACCGCATACAAGTAGTAAAAAAGCGTCTCGCACAGGAATCTCGGCGGTACTGGAAAAAAGTTCAAAAAACGCTTGCTGAAGATCCTCGTCGTGAAAGAGAGTTACGAATGTGTAGTGTCAATGTTGCAAACTATGGTGAATTTAAAGATGTAAAACGGATTCTCCAAAAGATATCAAAATTCAAATTACAAAAACTAGAACAATCTCTTGTTCAAGCAATCACTGAAGTTAATTGCGATATTGTGGCTCTCCAGGGCATTATTGGCCGTAATCGGGCAACCGCTGAAACAGCACTTGAGAAACTTTCTAAAAAAATAAGTAAAAAAGAAGCGACGTATCGATCGTATTTATTGGAGAGCGGGCATAAGTATGCTCGTCAGGGATTTTTAGTACGGAGCGAGGTTGAAGTTGTTCGAACGTGGGCCTTTACGGACACGCTTTTGCCACGTTTTGAAGTTTTTGAACGAACAAAATTTCCTCGTGCACCTTCAGCCATATGGCTGAAAGTGAAAAAGAAAGGAGGGGAGTTAAACAAGGAGGGAGGGGCTGAAACGAAAGAGGTGGTCTTCTTGACGATGCAGCTTCAAGATGATCTCATTCTGCGAAAGGCGGAAACGGAAGTAATGAAGATGCAACTTGCAGAAGGCATTCGCCAGTTAGTAGAAACTCAGGCGAACGACAATCCTCAACAAATTTGGGTAATTGCAGGAGACCGTGTAGGGCTGAGAACTTCACCTTCTGCTCAAATTCTTACGGGTCGGCTTCGTCTTGCTGAGTTTAAAAGTGAAGGAAAGTGTCGTCGGTTGGATAATGTCTCACCAGGAGAGTCAACATATGAGTGTGGTGAAGGAGCGCACTATCCGGCAAGTCTTGTGGGATTATTGAGTACAACAACAACATGGCTTTCTCCTTTGCAGTTACGAATGAAAGAAGAGAATGGGGAGAAAGTAAGAAGTTATGTAAGAAAGAAGCCAAGGCCCCCAGTGCTTTCTAGTAAAGATAGACTTGCACAGAGTGCAGAAATTTATATGCTTCCTCGAGATCTCCAGTATGCGTTAATGGAATTTGGTAAATTTGGAGAGTATGCGGTGGGAAAAAAGAAAGTAGCAAATCAGCTTATTGGAAGTCCACTTCTTTGGGTTGACATCAATTGGTAAAATAGAAGGATCGATGATGATGGATAAACAAGCGCAAGAGTTTTTGACACAACTCCTTGAAACACCTTCACCTTCAGGGTTTGAAGAACCCTTGCAACGAGTGGTGAAGAGATATGTTAATCGCTTTGCTGATAGTGTTGATGTGGACATTCATGGAAACTGCATAGCGGTTTTTAATCCTCAGGGAAAAGTGAAGGTCATGCTTGCTGGACATTGTGATCAGATTGGAATGATGGTCACCCATATCGATGATCACGGGTATATCTCTTTTAGCGCTATCGGAGGTCTTGATCCATCGGTCATTCCCGGGTCACGGGTAAGCATTCATAGTAGAGAAGGAGTTGTTGAGGGGGTCATTGGCAATAAACCGGTGCATCTCTTGAGTGGGGAGGAGCGGGGAAAGAGAATTGAATTAAAGAAATTATGGATCGATATCGGGGCTGAGAGTGGTCGGGAAGCACGGTTACAGGTGAGTATTGGAGATCCCGTAACCTATGCACTCGGAGTGCAGAAACTTGGAAAAACGGTAATTACCTCTCCTGGATGTGATGATCGAGTGGGGGTGTTTGTGGTGATGGAGGCACTTCGCTGGGTTTCGAAACTTGTAAAGAAAAAGAAACAGTTTCCGGTTGCCCTCTACGCTGCAAGCACTGTGCAGGAAGAGATCGGTCTTCGAGGGGCAAAGACCGCGTCTTATCGTATCGATCCTCTGGTCGGAATTGCGGTTGATGTTACGCATGCATCGGATAACCCTGGTTGTGAAGCTCGAGAGATCGGAACAGTCAAGTTAGGTCTTGGCCCAACAATAGCACGTGGAGCAAATATCAATCCTATTTTAGAAGCTCTCCTTGTTAGTACTGCAAAGAAGAAAAAAATCGCCTATCAACCTCTTGGAGTATCGAATGCATCAGGAACTGATGCAAACGTCATGCAGGTCAATCGCCAAGGAGTCGCTACCGCGCTCATCGGGATCCCTAACCGCTATATGCACACCCAGGTGGAATTAGTAGATACAAGAGACCTTGAAGCAGCAGCAAAGCTCATTGCCTATACGATTCTTGAAATAACACCAAGAAAGAGCTTTATTCCTGGCTAAATTGGAGATCTTCACTGTTTATGATATTTTAAAAAAAATCTTTAAGAAAGTGGCAGGATGTCTGAAATTCCTGCCTATGATCGGACTGTTTGAGGGGGAAATTTGGAAGATAAATTCCATGATGAGTGTGCCATTGTTGGGGTAATAAATCTCCCGGAAGCTTCTAACTTTTGTTACTTGGGACTCTATGCGATGCAGCATCGAGGACAGGAAGGGGCTGGCATCGTTTCTACTGATGACGGGCAGATGTATGTCTATCGAGAGATGGGGCTTGTCTCAGATGTTTTTAATGCAGAGAATTTGGCGATACTAAAAGGTTCAGCAGCTATTGGGCATAATCGCTATGCGACGTTTGGCTCGAAGGACCGACAGAATTTACAACCATTTATTGCCAATTTGGGAGAGTCCTCTTTTTCGATTGCACACAATGGGAACCTTATTAATGCTGAAGAGCTTCGAGCCAAACTCCAAGAGAGCGGAGCTATTTTTACTTCAACTTCAGATACCGAGGTCATTCTTCACCTAGTTGCTCGAGCGACTAGTGGACAGAGTTTTGTTGCAAAATTAGCTTCAGCCTTACAGCAAGTGCAAGGCGCATATTCATTAGTAGTTCTTACTCCCAAGTCCTTAGTTGCGGTCAGGGATCCTTACGGAGTGAGACCGCTCTCTCTTGGAAAGATCGGCAATGGGTATGTCGTGGCCTCAGAAACCTGTTCCTTTGATCTCCTTGGCGCAACGTTTGTTCGAGACATCAAGCCAGGAGAGATCGTTGAGATTACGGCTGATGGAAAGATCACTAGTGATTTTTCGTTAGGGAGTCCTCGAGCTGGTTTTTGTGTATTTGAGTATATTTACTTTTCTCGACCTGATTCCACGATTGATGGGAGAAATGTTTATGCCGTAAGAAAACGTCTTGGCGAAGAGCTTGCGAAGGAACATCCGGTAAGTGCCGATCTGGTAATTCCAGTTCCTGATTCCGGTGTTCCGGCGGCGATTGGGTTTGCCCATCAAGCGAAACTCCCTATGGAGTTTGGATTAATTCGTAACCATTATGTGGGAAGGACTTTTATTGAACCACAGCAAGCGATTCGAGATTTTGGCGTCAAGGTGAAGCTCAATCCAAATAGAGATCTTCTCAAAGGAAAGCGAGTTATTGTGGTTGATGATTCAATCGTTCGCGGAACAACAAGTCAGAAAATTGTAAAAATGCTTCGTGGTGCTGGGGCAAAGGAGATTCACTTTCGAATTAGTTCTCCCCCGACGGTTGGTCCCTGCTACTATGGGATTGATACCCCTTGTAAAGAAGAGCTCATCGCTTCTTCTCATTCGGTAAGTGAGATCGCCAAATTTATAGATGTCGATAGTCTTGCCTACCTAAGTAACGAAGCACTCTTTCGCGCCGTTGGAGACAAAAGAGAAAAGTTCTGCGATGCCTGTTTTAGTGGGGACTATCTGTTAGGTCTGCCAAAGGTGGCAAAAAGTTGTTGAATCTAAGGCATCGTTTTATGGAACATTTGGTAGAATTGAACACGGAGTTTCACAGGGTTGCACAGAGTTAAATTTAAAAGTTTTTTTCTTTACTCTGTGTTCAGCACCTTTTTGGAGAGCTATTCTCCAAATTCTTCCCCATAGTCTGATATACTTAACCCAATAATCTCCTTCGCTTCTGAGGCGTTATAAATTTCGGGGATCTCAACTGTGCGAGTTGTTTCTCCGGGAATATTCTTGTAGGTCAGAAAGTAATGACGAAGTCTCTCAATCAATGAACTTGGACATTGGGAGATATCTTTCCAACTTCCATAAACATCATCTCCGGAAAGGACGGCAATAATTTTGTCATCGGCTTGGTTGCGATCAAGCATTCGAAATCCCCCGATCGGAATTGCTCGAATCAGGATATCTCCATGGTGAATCGGCTTTTCAGTGATTACGCAGATATCTAACGGATCACCATCACCAATAATGTCTTTTCTCTTTGTTTTTTTACTGCAAAAAGCACCGATCTGACGACCACAGTAAGTTCTGGGGATAAAACCATATAAAGCTGGGCAATAGTTTGAATACTTTTGAGGTCGATCTACTTTTAAGTGACCGGTCTCCTTATCGATCTCATACTTGATGGTGTCAGTGGGAACGATCTCAATGTAGGCGTTTACAACCTCAGGAACATGATCTCCGATCGGAACTCCGTGCCAAGGGTGTGCTTTGAAAAGTTGTTTCATTGGTATTTAGGTTGTCACGAAATATAAATACATGGCTGCCACAGGAGTATCCATTCTCCATTCAATTTTTGCAATCTTTACTGAGAGTCAAAAACTATTACCTGCTTTCGGTCCTTCAGTTAAGGATTTTAATAAAACCACAGAGACACAGAGGCACAGAGGCGCAGAGAATATCAATAAATCTGCTAACTCTGTGTCTCTGTGGTTTTATGATGGTGACTCCCCACATCTCTTGCTCCTGCGTAGGAATGTTGTTATAGGCTTTTGGTAAGAAATGTAGCAATAGTCAGTACGCATGAAAGCAACCGATCAAATTCAACCTCGCCCAAAAAGGATCGTTTTTTTAGGAACTTATGATGTTACTAAACCGCGCGTGCGCATTTTAATTGAGGCTGCTCGTCGGAAAGGGTTTGAAGTATTAGAATGTCATGAAGAGGTGTGGAAGGGAGTAGAAGATAAGAGTCAATTACGACGACTCTCTCAGCAGCTGTATTTTTTATTCCGATGGTTTGTGAGTTACCCAAAACTGATTGTTCGCTATCTTTTTGTTCCTAAGCACGATCTGGTAATTATTGGTTACCTGGGACAACTCGATGTGCTTGTTCTCTGGCCATTTATCTGGTTACGAGGGGTTCCTCTCTACTGGGATGCATTCTTATCGCTGTATGATACAGCGGTGAGAGATCGGAAGTTGTTCTCGCGCTTCTCGCCCGTAGCGATGTTTCTCTATCTCGGGGAGTGGATCTGTTGCCGATTGGCAGATGTCGTTTTTGTTGATACCAAGGCCCATGGTCGCTACTTTGAGGAATTGTTTTCTCTTCCTGAAGTGAGTGTCCAGCGCGTTTTTGTTGGAGCAGAGGATCTTTTTTTTGCGCCCCCACCCTCAGAATCACTCCACGATCAGAAGCAGGGTGCATTTTTAGTTCTCTTCTACGGCCAATTTATTCCGCTCCATGGAATTGATACGATCATTGAGGCAGCAACACGGATCAGCGAGCGTGACAAAAACATTCAGTTTGTTGTCATTGGCACCGGACAGGAAGAAGAACGTATCTCTAGAATTCTTACGCAGAGAAAATTAGAAAATATTACTCGTATTCAATGGGCTCCGTATCACACACTCCATGCTTGGCTCCATAAAGCAGATCTGGTGCTAGGGATTTTTGGAACATCCCAGAAAGCTCAAACCGTTATCCCAAATAAAATTTTTCAAGCTCTCGCGGCAGGAAAACCAATTGTGACCGCAGATACTCCTGCGGTTCGAGAATTACTCGAAGAAACTCGAGCGGTGCGTTTGGTTCCTCCAGGAAATGGCGAGGCGCTCGCTGAGGCAATTTTTAAGATGGCAAATGAGCCTCAGAGTGTCAGCACGAGTCGAGACTGTGCTGTTTCTATAGCAAAAGTTGGAGATCAATTGGAGGAACTACTTACCACCAAAGAACATCTGTCTAAAAAACGATTAGATCCATCTCAGGAAGTAAGCGATGGAAGTGCTCATCTCTTAATAGTGAATCAACACGGTGAAAACCGTGGGGATGAAGCTGCGATGAGAGCGATGCTTGGTTCTTTTGCGGAACATCTGAAAAATGTTAAATTTACTATTCTCGCTCAATTTCGTGATCGGAACTTATCTCTTACTCTCAATGAGGAGGTTCAGATACTGCCGATGGTAATCTCTGTTTCTGAAGCATTTGGGCTTGTTCTCTATTCACTGCTTTCTTATATGAACCTGAAGCCTAGATTTCTTCTCTCTAAAGTCACACGTAAAATAATCGCCGCCTATGAGTCCGCTACCATGGTAGTCTCTGCTCCGGGGGGTCCGTATTTTGGAGACCTCTACTGGGGACATGAGATAGTACATTGGTTTTTTATCTGGCTAGGATGGCGATACAAAAAGCCGCTCTTTCTCTATGCCCCGTCGGCAGGGCCATTTCGTATTTGGCCATTAAATATCGTAAGAAGATCTCTATTTAGAAAGTTTGATACGATCTGTCTTCGAGAGGAGATATCAGCGAAATATTTGCGAGAACTCTGTGGTGAGTCACTTCCCATATTTGTCACCGCGGACTCTGCGCTGCAGCGAGAGCTTAAGCCGCTTAAGCGGAGTGAGTATTTTCATGGCGAGAGAGAAAAGCACAAGGACAAATTTCTTGTTGCGGTTTCAATACTTAATTACTCTTACCCGCAAGTGTCAGATGTGGAACAAAAGCGAAGAGAGTTTAATCAGACATTGATTGCAGCACTTTCTCACCTTTCAAAACAGCGTGATACACACTTTCTCTTTCTCCCTCAATTGTATGGAAGAGTTCACTCAGATCTTCCCTATCTAACATATTTTTGTTCACTTCTTCCTCGCGAACTAAGTTGGGAGATTGTTAATAGAGAATTTGACTCTACAATGCAGCAACGAATTGTTGGGATGTCAGATCTCTGTATCGCTAGTCGATATCATCCACAGATTTTTGCCGCCTCAGCAGGTGTTCCCGGCATATGTATCTACTATGAGCATAAAGCACTTGGGTTTATGAAAGCGTTAAAAAAAGAGGAATTTGCATTTGATATTTACACGCTTAACTCCAAACAACTTATCGACGCACTGAATATGATTCTTCCGAATCGAGATCTTCTTTCTCAGGAAATAAAAAATCAAATACCTCAGATACGGAAAAGATCACAACAAACAACGCTCTTAGCGCTGCAGGTACTCAGGGGAGAAAAGATTGATTCCAATGAGTGCGTTTCATTAAGACAAGAGGCAACAGGATGAATATTGTATTTGGAATTGGAGGACACGCTGGTTCAGAACGGAGGCGGTTTGAAACTACTGCAAACTGGTTAGCTGCGACCTATGAAGGCCAAGGAAAGCTTGTCTGTAATTCTTATTCAAGTGGCATTTTTGGCACGTTCCATGATGGGGGAAAAATCATTGGCACAGCAAAAGAAGGTGGGCTCTGTCTGGTTTTTATGGGTGTTTTTCCAAAAAGTATTATCCAGCACGGCTTTCCATCAGGAAGTTCTCCTCTTGATGAGCCAAACAAAGTTGCAAGTTTTCTCCTCGATCGCTTTCGTAAGCATGAAAAACATTTTCTAGACTCTCTTCCGGGATCGTTTGTAGTTTTTGTCTTTGATGAAGAGAAGAAAAAATTATTTCTTGGATGTGACTCCTCCTGTTCGCGCCGCATGTTTTATTCTCAGCAAGGGGCTGGCATAGTCTTTGGAACCACACTTTCTACTATCGCCACACTATTGGGAGGTGAGCTAAAATATGACCGGTCATATGAGGATTTTCTTTTGGGTTTTGAATTCCTTCCCTGGAGTAGAACCCCTTATCGTGATGTGTTTTCACTCAAAGGAGGAAAGCTTCTTGAATGGAATGGCGAGATTATTCAGTTTCATGAAATTTCCCCACCTCATCGTTGGAGTCATCAATCGCTAACACTTGATTTTCAGAATGCCTCTGAAACGGAGACGATGAATGCGCTCTATGATGCTTTTATGGAGGCACTCAATGAGCAGACCTCTGAAGAAAAGAGGGTTGGTGTGCTCTTAGGAGGATTTGATTCAGCACTTATTTCATCTGCGCTTACGCGCCTCGGAAAAGAAGTTCATACCTTCTCTTTTTATTTTGAGGATTCTCGATTTAATCAACCACACACAGATACCTTGAGTACTTTTATCGGATCTACGCATCACTGGGTGCCGATTACCCCGACTGTTATTGCTGAGGGGCTTCGCCGGTATGCACTGGAGTTTAATCAACCTGTTTCTCAACCTCATTACCTGATTGAAACTCTCTATGCTTGTCAGGTAGTTCGAAAAAATGGATTGACTTCGTGTTTTACGGGAGATGGTTGTGATGGTATTTTTCTTGGTTATCCAACGGTTCATCGGAGAGCGAAGCTTTTTATGGCACTTGGTAAATGGCCTCGGCCGTTGAGTGAGTTTATTTTACGATGTCTTGATTGGTCCCTGCTTGAACAGGTGTTTGGGCACCCGTATCGAGTAGCAAGAAATGTGTTTTCAATTCTCAGTCGCCCCTATCCAACTCGAAATTATATCGCGTCTCGCATTTTTGATGAAGCCTCTCTTCGGCATTTACGAGCAGAAGAACGACCAGAGCAGGAAGTTGATGTTGAGACGATTCTCAAGCAGTTGGCCTCTGCCGTTACAGGAACAAACCCACTTCGACTTGCATACCTTGGAAAGGGCGCTGTAGGCCTTAATAAAAACAAACTTGAAGGATGTTCGGCCGTTTCAGGATTAATCCTCCAGTCTCCTTATTTACATCCAGGAATTATCGAATTCGTTAACAAGCTTCCCCTTGATATTTTAAGACCAGATGGTGATCAACATCAGGGGAAAGCAATTGCTGGGAAGTATATCTTATCAAAGATGGCAGAGGAGAAAAAATTACTTCCACCAGCGATCATTTACCAAAAGAAGCGCTCACCGGTTCATGCTCCTGTTGATGGCTGGTATGCTGGTCAACTAAAGGCTCTTATGGAGGAGCTTGTAGGGACACTTCCATTTCGTTACCATGAAAGCTATGTGTCCAATCTTTTGAAGCCGAAATGGGCTGAGGAGTTATATCGCAAATACGTATCTATTGATCATCTCGCCTCACATGCCGCTGCCATGTTGGTCACCTATGCAAGCTTTCATCGTGCCAAGGGAGAAACTCCTCGATGAAAGTGCGACAATTCCTGAAGCATCTTTTGACCTTGTGCATTCTTATCGCATTTGGCTACTACTTGCATGCGCGTTGGGAGACGTTTCAAAGCTTAGTTGATGTTTCTTGGTATCATCTTGGTGGGATTGTCGTTGGGGTTTTGATTACCTGGTTTCTGATGAGTTTGCAGTCGTTGATTATTCTTCGTGCGGAGGGAGTGAGGATTGGAGTAGGGGAGAATTTTTTCCTTCTCCTTGCAACGATTATTGGAAATTATCTGCCCATGAGGTTGGGAACGTTTCTTCGACTTCGTTATCTGAAGGTGCGGTATGGCCTTCGCTATGCACGATTTGGCAGTGTGGCGGGAATAAGAGTCGTGGTCCATGTTTTTGCTGTAGGTGTTTTTGGTTTCTTTGGCCTCGTGGTCATGGCTACTTTGCATGGGGTGTTTAGCTGGATGCTTGCGAGTTTATTTGCGATGATGATTGCAGTGTCACTTCTTGCGTATTGTATCCCCCCTCCAAAATTTGGCACCCGAGATGGAAAACTTATTCGGGTGTGGAGGGATTTTTCTACAGGGTTTGCAAATATCCGAAAAAATTCCCGTCTTGGAGTTCAGTTATGTATCTTGATGTTTTTACAGTTTGTAGCTCTTTCGGTGCGACTTCACTTTGCGTTTGATGCAATTCACTTTTCTCCCTCAAGTGCCATTTACCTGCTTCTTGCTCCGGTGACAGCATTATTGACGATAATGACGATTACGCCAGGGAGTTTAGGTATCCGTGAGGGAGCAATGGGATATGTAACACTGGCAACGGGATATGACTTTCAACAAGGAATATTTGCTGGCACCATTGATCGCGGAGTGTTGTTATTATTAAGTTTTAGCTTAGGTCTGCTCAGCTTTCTTTTTATCTGGAAACGATTGGGAGATACAGAAAAGACAGAAGAAAAAGAGTTCCCACTTACTGATAATCAAGACGAAAGATCTTTGTCGAAAAAGACTGTCGCTGGAATCTACTAACACCCAGAAGTGAGGCAGGATAATAAAGATTCGTCCAGGGAAGGTTTCTTTTCCAGCCGTGCAAGCTAATCGGCTCATCAAAGCCATACCGGCTTTCTCCTGTAAGGGTAAGCTTTAACCCAGAGTTATGAAGTAGTTTCTCTTCTTCCAAAGAAAATGGCAACGGCTCCGCAGAAGAATGGGTGAGGGAAACAGTGTACTCAGTGTTGAGGAGAGCTTTCATTAGCGCAATCTGATTTTCTGTTAATGGGGTTGAGAGATAGAGGGTCTCAATTCCAAAGTGAGAATGAAGTGGAACAGCGGCGTGGCTGCATTTATCCGCACCAAAGCACAACTGTACGATGTTTTTTGTTCTGTTTTGTTGCGAAGGATCTTTCTGGGTATGGTTTTTCTCAAAGAGCTGGCTTAGCTCCGAGTAATATTGAAAGAGACCTGGCTTTTCTCGAATCGGATGAATACTTATTATTGTTCCATACACGTTAAAGGAGAGAATCGCAGTGCAGAGAATTATTTTTGTATATTTTCTGAAGTGGGTAAGACCTAACGCAGCAAGAAAATACATTCCAGGGATAACGATACTGACGTAGCGACGAATCCACCAAAAAATAGGAGGAGAGTGACTGCTTTTTAATATAAAGAGAAAAAAAATCACAAGAACAAAAATACCAAAAGTGCGTGCGAGGTTTCGTTTGCACAGCAGATAGACACCGGGAATAGTAAGAAGGAGGGTGATTCCATCTTGGAAATGAAGTAACCGTAAGAGGTTAATCATATTGTGATTGTAGCCTCGTTGATAAGAGACATCAGGGATCGGTCCTCCAACAGGGCGGATGAATAGATTCCAAGCAAGAAAAGCAGTGTACAGCGTTACGAGAAAGTACGGGAAAAATTTTTTGAGGAGGCGATGAGGGTGAGAGGCACAACAAAAAATTCCCGGGAAATATTGATGCACGAGAAGATTTAGAAAGAGTATGGAAGCATTTATTCCCAACCAAATGTGAATAAACCAGGGTTTAATTTGGGAATGTAGCGGTTGGCGAGAAAAGGGAAGGATGTTGAGTGTTCGTCGACTGTTAGTAAGCACATAAGAAAAGGCATCATGGTTATAGTACCAATCAAGTGGAATGAGAAAAAGAAGGTGAAAGAAAAGAAAGATAGTAAAATATCGAAAAGGTTTCTCCCCGCTGGTGAAGAAAATTAGCGCATAGGTAAGGGGAATTAACGAATATAAAATACCAAACTCGAGTCGACAGGTAGCGAGAAGAAAAAATAAAAACGCTGCGAGAAAGGCTAGCGTTTTTGAGGGCTTTCGCTGGAAGAGCGCAAGTGAGACAAAGGCCCCGATGATTAAGAGTTGAGCTAAGATCTCCGACATGTTTCGATTGAAATAAAGCTGGCATGCGCTATTGGTAAAAAGAGCAAGAGCCCCAAAAGTTGCAAGAAAGGAGTTTTCGATAGTGATCTTTAGAAATATATAAAACACTAACGTGGAGAGAATACCGAGAACCCAGTTGAGCTTAAAGCTCTCTTTGATCCCCACATGTGCTCGAGTAAACGCGAGGAGAGAAGGGAAGAGATGCACATAGGGTCCCGTGTATACTATCTCGGTTTTTTCAGCGGTACGAAACATTCCTGGAAACGGGGCAAGCTCTTTTTTTGGATCGAGAGAAAAAGAGAGATCTGAAAGTTCATTTCTAAGCTCAAGAGAGTGGTTTTGTAAAATGAAACTAGCAATATTTGAATAACGACCGGCATCCATTTGATAGTTTGACATCCACTCTGCTGGTGGTCGAATAAAACTCAACCAAAAGACGAAACAACAAATTGCAAGGAGAATAAGAGGGCGAATCTCTCCTAAAAGTGCGAGAGAGAGGCTCTGTGGACGTTTATAAAGAATAATGAACAAGAAGGAGAAAAAAATAAGTAATCCCCAGATAGAAGAGAGATAAAAGATGCCAAGGACGGCACAGAGAAGAGATACTCCACTCGTAATGACAAGAGAGAAAAACATCACAAGGATGAGACGTTGAGCAAGGTTGAGTTCTGGAAAGTCTCGGGCGAGAAATTGCGACAACCCAAGACCAGGAAGAATGAGCGCCAAAAAGCAGACAATAGTCATTTCTCTATAAGGTGATCGAAGGAGAACAATATCATCCGTTTGGTTTGCGTTTTGGTAGCCCTCAATTTAAACGCAAAAAGCCCTCTGGCAAACTGTTATAAATAGAACAAAAGAATTTTATAAACAATGAAAAATCAAGAGTTATAATCAGCAGAAATCACTGCATTTTTAGCTACTTGTCTATTTCCCAATAAAAAGGTATTTTATCTAACTATCTCTCTTTTCGTTCGTGGTTGCGGCTGGAAACATGCAATTGAAAATAAAGAATGCAGGATTACTCTTTGCGGGGGTATTTGTATTTCTCTCTACCGCTGTTTTTCTCCCAACGGCAGGAGCTGATGTTCTTTCGGCTTGGAGAGAGATTCGGTTAATCGTTGTTGCACCTTCAGAATTTATTGATGGCCGTGCGGATCGGGAAGTTGTCTCCGAAATTCTTTCCACAGTCTCTGCAGCAGAGCTTTTTTTTATTCCACTAAAACTTCGCTTGAAAGTAAGTGGTATTGAGCTTTTTTCAGAGCCTGGCAATGATCCTTATTTTCAAGCAACCAGTAGTCAAGATGCTTTTTCAGTTCTCTACACAGCACAAACGCAGTGGAGTCATCGTCTTCTTCCCGACCATGATGCTGTTGTTGTTTTGGGAGGGGGTAAATATCGAGAAATTTTTGGTCTCTCCTATACGGGAAGTTCTTGCACCGTTCCTACCGAAAGTTTTCTCTTTGCTTCAAAAGGGGGGAAGAATGATTTTTCTGAACGAAACCTTACGATCACCCTGGCGCATGAACTAGGACATTTTCTTGGCATGGATCATGACGATCGGCTATATCAGGACCGGCCCTCATTAATGCACTCCTCCTACGGTCTTGGTGATCGGGGATTATCAAGTATTTCAATCTCGCAGTATCGTGCTCATGTGGAAGGAAAAGAAGAGGGTTCTTCCTGTTTTTCACTAACTCTTCCACCTCCGCAGCTTTCACCGAATGCTAATCAAGGAGCTGATTTTAAATTTCTTGGAGGAAAAACAGAACGGTTCAAGCTTGCTGAGGGTCAACGAGTTGTCATTCCCCTTCGAGTGCTCCATCATCTTCCAGGAGTTCAGTATCGGGTTCAGGGATTACCTCCAGGCGCAAAATTTGATGCATTAAAGGGAGAACTGCTTTTTCTCCCTGATTTTACCCTTGTTGATCGCAACAACAGGAAGCGGCGTTTTGAGATTAACGCTTCGGCGTGGGGGCCGTTTGCAGAGGCATCAAAAGTAGTTCTCATCGATGTTTATCAAAAAAATCGTGCCCCCCGTTTTCTCCCAATCACTGAACAGGTGTATGCCAAAGCAGGAGAACTTTTTACTCTTCCAGTTCATGTGCATGATGATGATGTGGGTGATCGAGCAATTGTTCGTCTTCGTAAACTTAAAACGATTCGTAGTTTTGGAGGAGAAATTACGTTTCAGAAAGAAGCACATGGTGGAACTCTGCGATGGAGGATTCCACCTACGGCAAAAGGGATGTATGAGTTTCAACTTTCTGCAACCGATAAAGACGGAAAGACTGTTTATAAAACGATTCGCATAGAAGTTCAAAAAACATCTCAACCAGTGTTTGTTATTGGAGCTAAAGAATCGTTAGAAATGGGAAAAAGCGTCTGGCCAAAACGCAACTCCATACAGGCAGTAACGAAAAGTCAGTCAACCCAGATGGGGTTCTTTGAAAATGAACAGGCCCGGTGGCGAAGTTATGATTGTTCCGGCACGTTGCGGCAAACAACTACATTTGGAGAAGGTCATGATGCACTTTCTCTCATCCTGTTTCGAGGAGGAATGCCACGTAAAACGATCTATCGTGTGCTAAACGGAATCGGGCATTTTTATTATCGAGAGAACAACGCCATTCGAGTTACGAAGTGGGGCAGTTCTGGGGATCTGCCGGTATCTGCTGATTTTGATGGTGATGGAAATTCTGAATTTGTTATCTATCGTCCCTCAACACACTCCTGGCATGCATTATTCAGCAATGGCCAAACGAAGGAGTGGGAGGATTTTCGACAACAGGATTTTTTTGGCATTCTCTTCCCCTTTGCTTCAGATATTGATGGCGATGGAAAAGACGAGCGAATAATTTTTGAGAGAACAAAAAATGGGGAGGCAGTATTTCATGTCTGGTTTGATAATCAGAATCGATACGACTTTATTGTTTCCAAGGTTTCACTCTCTTCTACGGTGATTCCTTTTGTCATTGATGTTGATGGAGATCGTCGCGGGGATTTTGGTATTGTGAAAAACACCAAAGAGGTCATGGTATTAACTTCACATAAGAGTTCCCTAAGCACAATCAACGCACATGGAAGCCAAGTAGAACAGCTTTATTGTGGAGGAAACGATCGTGCATCAATTGCATTGTATGATCCACGATTAAAAACACTTTCCCTTCTAACTCTTAACGAAGAAACAGGGTTTCATAAGGAGAGTACGGAAGTAGAAAGAGTGGGCGACACACCCAGTACGATTCAGTTGAGAAGAGGCTTCCAATTGCAAGCTCCTACTGTTGGGGATACGGATAACGATGGGAAAACAAACTACTCTGTTTGGCGCTTTGCTCAGGGAGAAGCTCTTGGCTTTAGTCATCATCAACGAGAGGTTATAACAATAAAGAAATCATTTGGGTTTCCGGTTTCAGGAAGTTTCTATCAAGGAAAACGGAGTGAACAGGGGCTTTTTGCTGATGGTCACTGGATATCTTCGGTAGGAGATGGAGAGCTGCGAGATACGTATTGGGGTCAGACTGGAGATGTCCCTGTTGCAGCAGACTACAATGGAGATGGATTGACTGACTTTGGGGTGTTTCGTCCCAAAGATGGAAGTTGGTGGATCCTCTTTCGAAACGGTGCGGTGAGTGATTTTCGCCGCATTCAGTGGGGAGCAAGTGGAAGCATTCCCGTGCCGGGAGATTACGATGGAGATAGCTCTGTAGATATTGCTGTTTGGAGTCCGGTGACGGGAGTCTGGTCGGTGCGCTTTGTTGATGGATCGGTGCGCACAGCTGCTCTTGGAGGGACTAACGACCTTCCGATGCCGGGTGATTACAACGGAGATGGAGTTACCGATTTTGCCGTCTGGCGGTATGGAAGTGGTGTCTGGGCAGTAAAAACAGGAGAGAACAAACTCCTTCTTACCCAGTGGGGATTGCCCAGTGATATCCCTATTGCTGCTGATATAAATGGAGATAAGCGGCGAGATTTTGTCGTTTTTAGACCAGAAACAGCAACATGGTTCGCTCTTCCTTTTAACGAGATGCAAAAAGCGATAATTCCTACTCGTTTTGGACGACCAGGAGATTTCCCAGGTGGGGCAAGCTTATTTCGGATATTTTAAACAGCTCTTTTTCTAATTGAATATACCTGCTAGAGTTTTAACGCATTACTTAAGAGTGCAAGGAGAAAGATAGGGTATGGCCAACACCGAAGAATTAACCGCAGATAATCGTTTTGCATTTATCTGGTTTTTTGGAGCGCTCATTGTGGGGATCTTTCTTACGATGAAGTTCTCAGCGATCGATCGCGCATTCTATGATGGGGAGATTAAAATTCTCGATGAAGGAAAGTTTCATGAGAATCGACTTGCAGGGACCACTCTTTCTAGTGAGAGGATAGATCCCCGACAACTTTCTAGTTATGCAAATGCAGTCGAGAACCTTCAACGCAATAGCAGAAAATGACCAAAACGCGTGAGGAGGCGTTTCTACTCCTCCAGCAATATACAACGTCTGAGAGCTTACTTCGTCACGCACTTTCTGTTGAGGGAGCGATGTTGTTTTATGGAAAAAAGTTTGAACAAGACGAACATCTTTGGGGGCTGACAGGACTCCTTCATGATTTTGATTATGAACGCTTTCCCGACCCCAATGAGGAGGGGCATCCTTTTATCGGCAGTAAGATTCTAAAAGACCTCGGCTATCCTCCGGAGCTGATTGAGGCAATTTTAGGACATGCTCACTACACCGGGGTGAAGCGGGAGAGTTTGCTCGCAAAGTGTTTATTTGCATGTGATGAGCTTACGGGGTTGATTACAGCCAGTGCGCTTGTTCGACCTGATCGCTCACTTCAGGAGCTTCAAGTCTCATCGGTAAAGAAGAAAATGAAGGATAAAGCGTTTGCGCGCAGTATTAATCGCGATGATATTCAACTTGGAGCAGAGGAGCTGGGGATCGCACTTGATGAGCATATTGAAAATGTTATCCAGAGCATGCGGCAGATCAACTATGAGCGATTACTTTCTTAAAGGTAGGAATTTTCTAGTTTCTTTCAACGTTTTTACGTGGGTGTTTTAAGTGAGCCAAAGCGCAAAATGTCTCTACTCTCGTGCTGAAATTCAACAGCAGATCGAGAGGCTCGCTAAAGAGATAACCCCTTGGGTGATTCAAGCAAGGAGGGAGTCTGGACAGCAGGTGCTTGCGGTATGTATTTTACGGGGAGGTATTTTCTTTTTTTCGGACTTAGTAAGAGCGATTTCAGAATCCATTGAGCCAACTTTTTGTAGGGCTTGGAGCTATTCTTCAGAGACAAATCAGAACACTGCTTCAGGGGTTCATGTTTCTATTGATCAGGTTGCAGCAGCGGGGAGATCGATTCTCCTCGTTGATGATATTTGCGATACGGGTGCAACGTTAAAAAAACTTGAAAGTGTTCTTTTTGAGCTTGGCGCGAAAGAGGTAAAAACTGCTGTGCTCATTAAGAGGCTCATCGAGAATCCTCACTGCTCACCGCAATGGAGCGCTTTTTCGTATCAGGGAGCAGAGTGGTTTTATGGATATGGAATGGAAGATAAGAACCATCATGCAAATCTCCCGGATATTTATGTGCTTCCGAGCGGTCAGTGATCGGAGCTGACAATTTATCAATTTAGATTCTTAGAAAGGACAGTAGAAAGGTGAAAATGATCTCTAAATTAAAAGATTTTTTTGAGGGAAAAACAACTCTTCGTTTTCAAGAAAGTGGGCATATTACGGGAGATGATCTGAAAATCGCCACTGCCGCGTTGCTCCTTGAGGTCGCTGGAGCAGATAATAATTACGATCCCCATGAAACAAAAATGGTATTTGATCTCCTGGTAACCGAATTTGCTTTAGAAGCAAGCGATAGTTATGAATTTCTTGAAGTGGCAAACATCTTGCGAAAAGACCGCAAGAAGATAAAAGGATTCATTGAGCTCCTCTGTGAACATTTCGATGAAGGACAGCGGGAGCGGGTGCTCTCCCTTTCTTGGAAAATAGCAATGGCTGACAGCGCTATTCACGCTTTCGAGAGTGATTTCTGTGCGCGTCTTGGTGCAAAATTAGATTTAACTGCCGAACAAATAAATAGAGCCCGGCTTACGGCAGAAGAGGAGAGTTTTGAGTAGTATTGAATCTTACAAAAATACATTTAATCACTTTCCCCTCTGAGTACCCTCTGCGTTATATAAAAATAGCATTCGTAATTTAAGGTGCGATTTTTTTTATGTAACGCAGAGGGGGAGTTATACGTAAAAAGAAACAGCGAAACTGCCAGCCCAAATCAGCTCGGCTGTTCGGCGGCAGGTTTTTCTGGAACTTTTCGTTTTTGTTCATGCGGGGAGACTTTTAACCACAGTTCTCCTTTGGTGCGAAATGGATTGAGTAGGTATGATTCATTTACATAAATCTTCAGGATCGCTTTCTCTCCAGCTTGGCTTGCAATTACGGCCTCAACGCCATCAAAGGTATCTGGAGGAAAATAGGGAAGAACAAGATGCGATCCTGCAAAATGTGTGTTTTCAAGAACTAACTCATAGAGGTTTTTAGCTTTTTTGCTCAGAGAATAATTCCCAAGGTTTTCAACCGTTATGAGCACGGCAGGAAGCTTATCTCCCTCAAGACGCTTAAATGCGATGCTTGTGACGGTGCTCTGTGAGGACTGAGGTACTGGAGCCTCTTTTGTTGCTATAGGTTTGATTGTTGTGGTGGTGGTGGAGATGGATGTGGAGAGAGTGCTTGTGGTTGATTTTGGCTTTTCTGTTGTGGGTTGCTGAGTGGATTTTGAAACTGGAAGTATTGAGGTGGTGGGAGCAGTTTCTGCGTCTGTTTTAGTGTTTGTTTTTTCACCGTTTGTTTTTTCATCTTGTAGAGAAAACTCAACGTGAACACTTTTTGTCGTTTTTTGAATCACTGAATATTTTGGTTCTTTCTCTTTCGTGAGATCGATTACAATACGAGTTTTTCCTGGATGAACACCAATTCGCAATTGTGATAGATATTGGTTTTTTATTGGCTTTGTGACAGCAGATTTTGTGGGATGATCCAAAACATCAATAACAAGCCGAGCGGGGTTCGTGATATAAAAAACATCTAAGAGTAACTCCTCTTTTGATTGTTTTAATGATTTTGTCTCTAAGAGAAAATTTCCCTTTGTGGTTTCACTCAGGACTAGGGAAAGATTGCCTGTGTTTTTGATTCTGGTAAGAACCTCCGCCATGGTACAGGGGAGGTTCAGAATAAGGCTTCCAATGAACAATAGTAATATGTTTCTGATGGTGATCACAGTTTGATATTGAGAAGTGATTTATCGTATTTAAAAGATATATATTTCTTGAGCGGATTTGACGCAAGTCCTCATTTTAAATTCATAATGCATGTTATTTATTGAGGATCTTTGCTAGGAGAGGAGTGATTTCTGCGCGAGCTTTTCTTCTAAAAGCTTTTTTTGTTCTTGGAGATCTTTTTGGGAAACAACATCGTAAATGAGTCGTGCAAGGCGTTTTTCAAAAACGTAGAGAGCTCCTTTGTACGGACTTGTTACAAGAATGTCGATTTGGTTATTGACACCTGAAATAATAATTCCCGCAGTAGGTGTTGTTGTTCCTTCCTTCTCGTTCTGTCTTCGAATGTTGAGGTTTGGGTTTATGGGCGCAATATACTCAAGCTTGGCTCCTCCAGGTCGTTCTGAAAGGACGAGCACGGCGCCTCGAAGTAAACATATCCAGACCGGATTTGTTTGCTTTGATATTGTATCAAATCCTACGTTCTCTCGTTCTCGAGCGAGGACTTTTTCCTCTTCTGAAGAGTAGAGACGTTCAATCTGACCACGAAAGATGAGGATAATATCTATGGCGGGAATTTTGTAGGCATAAGCGTAACGTCGAGAGACGGAACGCACCGCGAGGTAGGTTAAAATTAACTCTGACTTATGTCGTCTCCAGAACTTTCCACCAGAGATACTCATCGAGATACTGCCAACAACCAGCGCAATACAGAGAAGCCAGATATTATCAAAACCATAAGCAATTGCGCCAAAGAGGAAAGAAGCAGCAAGTGCTACGATGAATGCGTGTGCCTTTGCACGAGCAACTAACTCAAAACGCTCTTCAACACTAACACCGTTCCACGCTTCTTCTACTCGAAGTGCTACCGCCATAGTTAATGAGAGATCCTATCTGTTATTATGCAACTGTTTTCTCTCTCTCCTTCTTGCAATTCTTGGGCCTTGGGAAAAAAAGAATGATTTCAAGCTCAGTATTTTTTGAAGAGGGCAAAAAGTTCCGCTCTTTAAAGAAAAACAGAAACGATAATAGGAGGAGAGTCGTTGGTATATAGATAGGAAATTAATCAACAATGAGTTATGTAGAGAATTTTTCATCTGAAGAACTTCCTCAAGAGAGGTGCAGCGCAAAAGTCCTTAGCGCTACCTGCTTTGGTCTGGATGTTGTGCCCGTCGAAGTGGAGGCACAGATCTTTAGTGCACTTCGACGATTTGCTCTTGTTGGGCTTCCCGATGGAGTTCTTCGAGAATCAAAAGATCGGGTACGTTGTGCGATTGAAAATAGTGGGTTTGGGTTTCCAAATAGTGAGGTAATCGTAAGTCTTGCTCCGGCAGCGCTTCCCAAATTTGGTGCCTCTTTTGATCTTGCTGTTGCACTGAGTGTGCTTGCTGCAGATGGTCAAGTAAAGCACGCGGTGTTGGAGTCGGTCTTGGTCCTTGGTGAGCTCTCTCTTGATGGGAGTATCAAGCCAGTTCCTGGAGTGCTTTCTATTTGCCTGCAGGCAAAAAAAAATCGGATAACGAGAGTCATTATTCCTGCTCTCAACGCCCGAGAGGCTAGTTTGATAGAAGGGGTAGCGGTGTATCCGGTGAGCCATCTGACAGAATGTGTTTCATTTTTAAATGGGCACCAAACGATTGAAGCAGTTGTGCCAAGAGCTCTTGAAGAGGTCTCTTCTCAGGGCGAGCAGTCGCTTGCCGCTCAGCAAACATTTGGAGATGTTGTTGGCCAGTACGCAGCCAAACGTGCGATGCAGATCGTTGCTGCTGGAGGTCATAACCTATTAATGGTCGGTCCACCGGGAGCAGGAAAAAGCATGCTCGCAATGCGCCTTCCTTCTATAATGCCACCGCTTACAAGAGATGAAGCAGTAGAGATAACAAGAATCTATTCGACACTCATTGGACGCGCTGCCTTTAGAGATTATTCCGGAAAGGAACACTCCTCTCTTATTCAACAGAGGCCATTTCGTGCCCCACACCATACGATTAGTGCGGCGGGCCTTATTGGTGGAGGGAGTGAACCACTCCCAGGTGAGATCTCGTTATCGCATCGCGGGGTCCTTTTTCTTGATGAACTGCCAGAATTTAAGCGTGACGCACTTGAGGCGTTACGGCAACCTCTAGAAAGTGGTCGTGTGCTTATTAGTCGTTCCCGATTTCACGTGCAGTTTCCTTCGCGGTTTTTACTTGTAGCCGCAATGAATCCCTGTCCCTGCGGGCGTCGAGGAACGGGTTATGGTGATTGTAAGTGCTCACCTCTTGCTCTTCAACGCTATCAGATGAAGATCTCTGGACCACTTCTTGATCGTATCGATTTACAGCTATCCATTGCAGCGGTTCCAGTGGCTTCCTTACAAGCTCCTTTGCAAAAAGATCCTACCGCCGAGATGGCATTTCTTGTCAATAAAGCCCGAAGCATACAACGGCAAAGATTTAAAAAGCAGAAGCTTAATTCACAAATGAGTTCTGCAGAAATAAAGACCTACTGTACCCTCTTCCCTGAGGCCGTTTCCTTCCTAGAAAAAGCCGCCTCAAAGTTGGTAATGAGTGCCCGAGCGTATCAGAGAATTCTTAAGGTATCACGAACCATCGCCGATCTTGAAGGCCAAGAATCAATTAGCAAGGAGCACATCGCCGAGGCAGTTTCGTATCGGCTTCTTCCTGGAAATTAAAATTAGAGTCTCTGAAAAGAATGGTATTAAGTTAAAACAGTCTTGTTCCTCTGCGTGCTAGTCTGGACGCTTGAGATAGAGGACTCGAACACTTCCAGTATTACGGCTATTTTCTAGATGATCCTCTTGAAGGGTTCGGGAAAAAATACGCTTGAGCGCAGGTTTTTCACTTGGGTTTCGTAAGCGCTTTATTGCTCTTGAAGAGATCGCTTCTCTACGAATATTTGAGTAGAATGGTTTTTGAAATTCGATACGAAGCTTATTTGCCAAAGAGATGTTTCGGTAGTTTGTGGAGGCAGAATCAATGTTTGTAACACCACGAATGCCAGTAAATTGAGAAGTCATAATTTTATCTCCCCATTTTGTTTTCTTCTTCTTCTCTTCATTTAATTTTGCGTTTAACGTTGTTTGTTAACGCTGTTTCAAAAGAAGACAAAAAAACTCATTCAGTTCCTGCAGCTCTTTTCCAACCAATTGGTGTGCCAATTGATGTGATTATCAAGGTCAAAAGCGCACACGATCGAAAGCGACCAGTTGCCATGACTCAAAAAACCTAGCAATGAAAAGTTTAAAAAACCAAAAGAAAAGCACCAGAGAAAAATAAGATAGAAAAAAATAAGATAGAAAAAAATAAGATACTGTGGTGCTCCATGAGAGCAGAAACATTTGAAACTTCCTTAGTGTAGCAGAGACTGGGTGTCTACACAATATGCGGCACAAGGAGAAATAAGAAGTGGCGTCGAGTTTTGGTAGAAAGAAGGGCGAAGATCACGAATTTGTTACTTCTTTTTCTTCTTCTTCCCTTTTTCGTTATCGGCCGTTTCGATAGTCATTTCGATTACGGTTTGTTTTGAAGCGCCGGTAAGATCAATCTGAGTTTCAAGCACCTTAAGTCGGTCACGCTCGATACTGACGACGACCCCCCCAGCATTGCCAATTTTTGTTCCCTTGCGCACGGTATAGCCTTTTCCGCCAGCGTCTTCAACGATCGCTGTTACTTCATCAGCAGAGAAACTCAATACTGCGGTGAGCCGTAATTGACCGATAGCATACTGTTCAAGAGGGGAGAGGCCGCTGTTTTTATCAAGTTTTGGTGAGAGGTCAAAGGGACGGAAAGGGTCTCGTTTTCCACTTGGATCGTAAACGAATTCCTCAATCTGCATAGTGTTTGGGTTAACAAAATCCTTGTCTGAGACAGGAGCGATTTTTTGTAATCCATCGCCCCGTAGAGAAGCAACGGCGAACTCTCCTTGCTCTTCGCTTGAGCGAATTATATATGCTTTTCCGGAACGCTTATAATAGAACGGTTTCTTTGTATCTGGATTTTTTGGAATACTATCAAAGTACGTAGGCACAAGTTCAGAAAGCGATCCCGGAGGGGTACCGGTCCTTGATATTTGGTCAATGAGCGCAAGTTGTACTCGAAGGAGATCTTGTTGTGCGGGAGTTAATGAACCATCTCTTTTTGCCTCAGAAACAGCCTCCTCGATACGATCGCGCATCGTCAGCGGATCTTTTCCAAAGTGTCGATAGCCCATAAAGATGATCAAAACAAGAACAAGAAATCCTGCGACAAATGGAAGAAGTGATGATTGTTGTTGTTTTCTCACGACGATAGTTCCGTAAAATATAGTCCCGTAAAATAATTTAATTGAATGATTTGCAAATAAAATTCATTCACTCTTTTCTTTGATGACACGCACATAAAAACTTTTTGAGCATGGCGCTTTGTTTTTGTTGATGGTCATCTCACCAAAAAACGTTACCGCATGAGCACATTTGAATCACAACGGGCGGTGCGCACTGAAAACCTATATTGTATAATCGGCAAAACTTGAATGAGAGAAGAGTAAAAATTGCTTATTGTTGTAAAGAGCCGCTTTCGGGGTGATTTGTTGAAATCATTACATTTTTTGCACAAATCACAAACGCCTAGCATGTTCCTGGAGGCAGAGGAAGGTCGTGCTGTGAGATCTCTGTGCCGTTGCAGAGTTTCAACCAGGTGGTGTAGCGAGAACTTCGACACGGTTGTGAAATAAGAAGTTGCTTTACGGTAACGGGATCAACTCCAGGATCGCAATATGTATAAGCAGCGCCAAGACGAACATCTTTAGAGACTTTAGCGCCTGGCAAGAGGGTTGCTAAAGGTCCTGCTACTGGTCCTCCAACCGTATCACTAAACGTCGCCGGAATGGTCAACCCTTCAGGGGCCTCCTGATCGCCGACTTCAAAAGCCGTTCGAGCATTTCTTAAAGTGCTCTCAGCTTTTGCGTACTCTGCATCCTCTCGATACATTGCATAGCCGGTAAGGCTGATCATCGAGAGAACACCAATAATTACAATTACGTAAAGTAATTCAATCATTGAAGCACCACGTTCTGAAAGACACGGAGCTTGATGGAGACCTTTGGTATTGTTCATGGACACATTCCCCTTATCTTCTCTTCTCAACTATTTTATCGGCCATTAATGCCAAATAGTTCACCCTTTGTTCCCCCGAGTAGTCGAATATTTCTATGCACTCTCTATGCCAGAGGGTTTTTATATGAGTGAGATATGAGCCTTAAATCTAACTTGCTGAAACGATTGCATAATAAAATTGAACTTATGAAAGCAGGAAGTCTCTGCCCTTCTTGAATATGGACAGGAAGACGAAATTTGTCAGCAAAAAGCGACAAAATACGTCATGTAGTATGGTTTTTTTCCAGACCCTGTTGTCTCTTAGGGGGAAAGAGGGCCCTCTTAGCTCAAGAGCTTGCTTTATAGCTGGATTCCTTCCTCAATAAGCATAATTGGAATCCCTGAGCGAACAATATAGGCATAGGCCCCATCTTTTCGTCTCAAAGCGCCCTCAATTGGCTCCGTGATCAGTTTTCCAGAACGGTTTTTGAGAGCTAAACTTCGTATTTTGTCGTTCAAAGAGGCAACTTCAGCCTCGCCTAAAAGGGTCAGTGTTTGCTTTGTCTCTGGACAGACAAGAATTTCAAGTAACTCGTTACTAATTGGGAGGTTCATTTAATCACCATTTGATGATCGTTGATATGTGTTCCGTTGATTATAATAATACCTGTGCGCGTATTCTATCGTTTGACGCTTGCTTCTTCCAGCTCTATATTTTCCATATACAAAACTCGGCTCATTTGTGCAATTATCGCCTCCATGACTTGAGCTTTGTTGTAAATGTGATTGTACGTTGGTGAATTTTTGCTTAGAGAGTTCTAAATATATCATGAAAAAATTGACAGCGATCTTCTTTTTTCTTTGTGTTCTTAGCACTTTTTCTGGTTGTACTGAATATTGGTGGGAACGTGGACAAGCGCCTAGTATCTCTGAGCTTGTGAAGCGCAGCCAAGAGAAGCTTCAAGTAGCTTCGAACCAGTATGGAAGCGGGCGAGGAGATATTCTTGAACTCTCCAAGCAGATCGATCTTTGTCTTGCCGAAGCGGTTCGAGTTCCATCAAGTCCGCAGGTGCTTGGGCATATGAAGGAATGTCGAGAGTCCTTTCTCTCCCTTGATGGAAAACTCTCAGTAGGTTCGCGAGCTCCCTATGGGGAACTCTCTGGGCAACTGCGAACGATTATCGAAACACTGGAACAGGGAGAGCAGGTGGCAGACCATTCGCTGGGACTCTTTGCTGCAAGGGCTCGGTTTTTTCTAGCAAATGAACTTTCAATGCCAAAACCTTCTTTTGGTTGAGCTTTCTCCAGGTGTCTCTCACAGACAGTTCTAAAAAATTCATTTCGTTGTCCACCGGTGGGCTCTTAGAGTTGTGGCCGATGGAGCTGCGACTTGCTGAAGCCCAAAGTAGACTTACCCTAGTACAAAAAGATCTTTCCGGGGGGAGTAAGCGGATGGAGGGACATCTTCAAGCGGCAGAGGAACATCTTGCTGCGGCAAAAGGGTGTTTTTCACAACTCATGACTCAGAGCTCAGAGCTTCAAAAGCCAGAGCTGCGCGCTATCTTTTTTGATGCCATTCTTCGAGCCGCCGTTGAATTAGATACAATTTCTCACCTCGATGTTGATCCCAATGAGGGGTGGGTGACTTTTGAATGGATAAAGAAAACAGAAGGAAGTGAGTATGGACTCATTGATACCCAACTCTTACGTCTCTTTTTGATGGCGGATCGTGGTGGGGAAATTGTTGGTTTTGACTACAAACCACAAAAACTAAATCTCAGTGATCGCGCTCTTTCAGAACGATTTGGTGTTCTTGATAAAGAAACAAAAAAAATACGCTTTTTGACTACGGCAGAAGGACTAAAAACAAAAGTCTTTCCGACAAAAGAAACAAAGGGTTTACTCAGTGTCCGCTTTGAACAAACGGCAAGTGTGCCCGAGTTGACAGGTAAATTTTTGAGAGATCTCACGATAAAGAGTGGTATCGGAGCCCATCTTACAAATTCAACAACGGGTTTTTCTATAGAGTTTTGGCTTGAAGAACTACAATGGAACGCTCAAGACGAGCTCCTTTTTATTCAAACATGGAATATCGCTCTTCCTACGTTTTCTCCAGAACTTCTCGTTGCTCGTCCCTTGCTTTGTGTCGGTGGGGTGGCCGATGCGGAGTTTGATCTTTCAAGAGAGATCTGGACAGAGAACTCAGACTACCCTGGTGGGCTTCATGGAGTAAGGCTTATTGATAGTGTAAAAACCTTTGTGATGGATCTTCGCACCGCAAGACCGATCTCTGGCTTTCGCCTTATTCCCATTACCCTCAGTGAAACATCATTATTTCAAGGGCTCCAATTGCAGATGGTTTTTTCTGCCAAACAACTCATTGGTGATGATAAATCAAACACTGTGTTTGTCTCCATCATGTAAACTCAGTGCAAAAAACTTTTTCTCTATACTCTTTTTCCAAGCTCCTCCACTCCTGCTCTCTGTTGCTCTATTTATAAAAAAGAAGGCTGATAGTAGCTTTTCGAGCCCATTTTTTATTGAAAAGAGCAATGGAGCAGGAGAGGGAGAGTTGTTTAGGTCGCTGAATCGGGGTGTGGAGTGGATGCTTGGGTTTCATAGAGCCCGAGTTGAGAGCGGGTATGGAGGACCCTTTCATGGATTGCTGGATGGTGACGAAGAAAAGGGGTAGCGTCGGCAGAATGGGAATGAAAACTCTCATCAAAAGAAGCGAGTCGTTCAAGCAGATCGACTGCTTTTTTGGCTGAAAACCCAGCGGTGTTTAGTACCTCAACGGCTTCCCGGTCTGCTTCAAATTCCCAACTTTGATGGATAAATGCGATATGCGAAAGTTGTTCAGAGTTTAAGATGAGAAATGGAACATGGGGTGAAAAGTGCTCCAATCTTACATGTGCCATTTCATGTGCAAGGACAAAAGCAAGTTCTGATTCGTTGTTTACAAGTTGAAGGAGTCCAACGGTAAGTACGATTTTGACCTGAGTGTCGTTATTTCTTTTTAGTGTAAATGCGTTTGGATAGAGATCGCTCACAATTGAGATCTCTACTCGTGGTTTCTTATACTGAAATGAGTTTGCAGAAGAAGCGGATCGCATTACGAAGGAAATAACCTCACCCGATTCGATTGAACACATCGAGCGTTCTCTCTGTTCGATATCGTATTGAGGGTAGAGTTTTGAAAAAACTTCTTCGATGGCGTTCTCAAAAGAAGGGAGGGTGCGTGAATAGGAAAAGTCACTCTCGTGTTCATTAAAAATACTTTGTGATGAAACGTGATTGTCCGGCACCGCCAAAGTTGGTGTCGGAATAATAAAGAGCAGACAGATAGATACAACCTTTATGCGGGCTCTCACCGATTAAAACCTATTTAGCCTTCGTAAACCCTAAATTTCTTACCTATTAGTTTAGAGGGTTATATCGGGATCCTAGATTTCCTATTATTTCTAGAGTGAAAGTTCGTTCTGGAAATTTTTCTCTCTTAAAATGGACCCTCTAAAAGCTTAAAACCTAAATATAATACTACACGTATTTAATCGGCATTTTAAGTGTATTTCTTTAAGAGATAATTAAGGGCTTCTGGCATCTTATCTGACGAACAGTGATTTAAGCGGGGCTTCGTGGAGAGTGGTTGATGACGGTGTCTTGCACTTAGTTTTGTCGCTGCTGATTAAAAGAGAAATTTCAAAAGACATCCACGCAAATGGCGGATGAATTATCAAAGGAGTCTCTGAATTTGGCGCAAGAGAGCCGAAATGGAGGAAAGGGAGAAGAGGGTCTCTCCTCGGTGCCGGTAAGTAGTAATGGCAGCGCCTCAACACGTCTTGAGCAAGCTGAAACGCTTGCAAAATTATTAAAAGCACAGAGTGGGAAATCTCATCTGATCATTCTTCAGGGCACACCTGATCCTGATGCGATATCTTCTGCGATGGCATTGGACTTTCTTGGATCTTTATATGATATCGAAACAACGATCTTGGTGTTTGTAAAACCAAGCCATCAGGAGAATAGAGCCCTTGTTAAGCGTTTAGGAATCGATCTGACGCAGTTTGGAGAAGGGTTTGATTTCTCCGAATACTCTGCTTACAGTATTGTAGATTCTCAAAGATTTCATACTCCAATTGATAGACAGTTAGAAGAGCATCATCTCCAATTCCTTGCCTTTATCGATCACCACCGCGAAGATATCGCGACTCCTCCAGCAAAGCTCGTCGATATTCGCCAAAACGTGTCTTCCACTGCCGCAATTTGCTGTGAGTATCTTCGATACTTTTTTCCAAAGGGACTTGAACCAAACGATCCTGAGCATGTAAAACTCGCTACTTCGTTAATGCATGGAATTCGAAGTGACACCCAAAAGTTCACCCTTGCTACGCGTTTAGAATATGATGGCGCAGCGTTTCTTACCCCGTGTGTTGATTACTCTGCTATAGAAACAATTGAGCGGCAGGTGATCAGTTCAGGAGTGATCGGAATGTTGGAAAACGCTCTGGTACGCAGGCGGGTGCATGACAATTTTATTTTTTCCGATGTCGGATTTGTGCGATCAGTGGATCGTGATGGGATCCCTCAAGCCGCAGAGCTGCTCTTGCAAAGAGAGGGAACAGATACCGTATTAGTCGTTGGAATTGTAGATGAAAAAACGATTGATGGTTCCTTTCGCACAAGAAATGAGCGAATTAATCCCGATGAGTTTCTTAAAGGTTTCCTGGGAAGTTCTCCTGAGAGCGGTCGCTACTATGGGGGTGGAAACGTCCGCGATCGCGGTGGTTTTCAAATTCCTCTGGGCTTCCTGTCAGTGCATGAAGATAAAAATCAGGTCTACTCAATGGCACTTGAAGTTATTGAGAAAAGCTTCCTTGATTACATCGGGAAAACTTCATCCGAAGAGTGATTTGGCGCTGAACGGGTGGAGAGAGGTGGAAGGTCGTAGTAAAACTGTTCGGCAACTGCTTTTACTTGAAGATACAATGCTCTCTCTTGAGGAGAGAGATCGGAATGAACAAAAGATAGAAATGCTTCACGAAACAAGCCGTGGAGTTTCTCTCGCAGGGTAGATTCTTCGTGTGCGATCTCATTCTTGTTTTTTTCAAGATCGGCAACTCTCATCGTATACTCTTCTTCAGAAATCTCTTCTTCTTCAAGTTTTTCTTGCTGCTCATGAAGCTCTTTGAGTCTATCCTTTATGACAATGATCTCGTCGAGTTTTTCTGTAATTTCTTTTCGTTCTCTAATTGCAGGAAACGATTTACTGCTAATTCGATGGAGTGCTTTTTTGTAATTTTCTTCCTCAACTAACGTTGAAAGTTCAATCGTTTTCCCAACGAGGGCACTGGAGGCTGAAAAAAGCTCACGGTAATGCGCGTCAGCCATAAGTGTATGGAGAGAAGCTCCTTGTGAAATCTTACTTTTTAAATCTTGCTCCACAGAGGCGTAATAGAAGCTCGTTAAAAAAAGCTGAAGATAATAAAGAGCCGTCATAATCAGCCCGAACGAAAAAAGGCCTAGTGCCCATCCACTTCGATGTGATGGAGATCTCTCTTTTTCGTTTTCCATAGTGTTCATGACTTGTAGGGTTGTTCGATTTTAGATGTAACAGGACCTCCCTGTCGTGGGGTGCGGCCCGGTAGAAAAAAGAAAGTGTTTATAACCGAAATGTGTTGTTCGAT
>CAZDIO010000151.1:0-43697 GCA_964505555.1 uncultured Bdellovibrionales bacterium | reverse complement strand
ATGAACTTACAGCAAATATTATTCTTCATCTAGAGCGGTTCCATTTTAGATGCAGCAGGAACTCCCTGTCGTTGCGAGCCGGGAGGCCCGGCCGCCGGGCGGAGCGAAGCAATCTCGTAACTGCTAAAGCGATTCGAGATTACTTCGTCGCTTCGCTCCTCGCAACGACAGGAGCCGTAGCCTTAACTTAAAGTGGAACGGCTTTAGTAGAGCTTGATAGAAGAAAGCTGTACCGGGATTTGGGGGATACTTCCTTGTTTGCTTACGTAGTTTCTGGATTGCCGATGCTCGGAGTTCTTTAGTAAGTTAAATGCCCTTACCGACATTTGTGCGATAAAGAACGATAAAGAAAAGGAGGAACCCCGCCCGAAAAGACGGGGTTCCATGTGCTGCAGACCTAGAAACAAACCACAACGAACAGTGCTCAATTGAGCGCGATCACTCCTTCAAGATGCGCCTGGAGCATTGCTGCCCTTGTGAAACCATCACGGATTTCTCGCGTCCTGATCATCTCCCATACGCGAGCGATCGGAAGGGCGAGAAGGCCAATGGTAGACTCCGAAACATCACGAGCAATTCGCGTTTCATCTGCTTCGACCTCGGTAAGGCAGAAGATATGCGGCTTGGCCATGATCACTCCGTTATCGGCATCATAGACGCCGAGATCGTGCACCGTTGTCCTTTCGGTTGGTGATACCCCGGCTTCCTCGCTTGCCTCTCGGCGACCGCAGTCTTCAAGCGATTCACCAGGCTTTCGGAGTCCCCGAGGGATGTGGATACTCCAAGCACGTGATGCGTGCTTGAACTCCCTGATGAGAACAACTTCATTACGACTCGTGACGCAAAGAACACCACTACCGTTCTCCACGCCCGCGTTCCACCGGATGTTTCGGTACGTTCCTCGATGCGGTTCGCTTTTCCCCTTAGACGGAGGAAAGAATACCTCATACTCCGGCTCGCACCAAAATCGGTTGATCATTACACGCTTGAGACCAACAATCTGTATCTCCCCTTTTTTCCAATCCCCCAGGTAAATTTGGGAATGAGAAATAGAGGGATCAAGCTCATCAATGATCTGTTGAAGCGCGGCACGTTGCGCCGCTAAAGAGAACTTGGCTCGGCAGTTGGCAAGCGATCCTTCTGCCAAATCAGTATCAAACTCGTAAATCTCCGCTTCGCCATCGTTTATGGCGATTTTGCTTGGCATACATTGCTCCTTACGAGATAGCCTGTCTAGACTATCATCATCTCAGAGGGTGTAAGATCTGAGCTATCTGCATGAGACAACCACAGATCCCAATATCTAACTTACGACGAATTACCCTTCTACCGTTCTAGCCACACTTTGATTTTCTGGCACCTCCTCTCTGCTCGAAAAGAACCTTGTCGAAACCTATAACAACACTGAAAGAATATTACACCACTTAGGAGGAGAATTCAATTTGGGGAAAAAGGGAGGTGGGCAGTGGTGCCCACGCTCCGCGTGCTTTGTGGGGTTAGTAACTGCTACCAGGGCTAGCGCTTGCGCGATCCATTAGGTCATTGGTTGGGGCGCTGCCTAGTTGGCCTCGTTGCATCTCTAGGCCACCTAGGGCGGTAAAGATGTGATGAGCGATGTAGCCTGCTCCTTGATGTTTGTCTGTAGGAAACTTCATCGGCTCTTGGTTTATCTGCATCATGTGTTGCGTTAACGAGGTTTTTAGCTGATCTCCAGTTATCGCATCTGGAAGATCAAGCCTCCAAGTGGTTTTAACTACCCCTTCATCTACAAACTTAAGGGTGAGCGAAGGCAATCCATGACTTGTCGGAATCTTGACATTGGCCACCTTATCAGTAGTTCCTTTTGTCATTTCATAATTAAATACCGACTGCTTAACATCCATAGAGTCCCAATCAAACATCGATCCATATCTGTTTTTAATCGCATCTCGTACCTGTGAAAAAGTTGCCTTATCAACATCTTGCAAACTTATATTTCCAAGTCGGTTGCGATCTGCCTCGGTGAGATTATCAAGGAGATCCTCAAAATCATTATCTGTTGCTGAGGTAACAATCTCTGCCAGTTTCTGCCTAATCTCTTGTTGAGAATCAGCTGTAATTGGTTGACCTTCCATGCCCAGCCGCGCACGAGCGTCCTCTGCAGATGCTACAGAAAATAACGCGGCGCCAAAAATAAGCACAGAAAGAGTGGTGACTTTTCTTATTACTTTTCCCATATGAAATCTCCATGAAAGAATGTTTCTAATAAACTAACTCATTATCTTAATTCCTCCTCCATCAACGGATATGAGCTAGCGCAGGTAAATTGTGAATTCTTTAAAGGAAGGCAACAATAATTAAGTGCTTTCTAAAACTTAGGGTAAGCCGATTACTTCGCTGTTTGAATTTTTAATAACTCTGGATGAGCAAGATTTAAGGAGAGAAGAAAGTTATGCACTTCAGAAAACGCACTACTTTGAGACATCTGCTCAAGATGTCCCCCGTTAAACCAATGAATGTTTGGTTGCTCCCAGTGCTCCCACAGCGATTGTGGTTGTTCGGCAGGTATGAAGGAATCGCCAAGTCCAGCGATAATCATTCTCTTTTGTTTGGCTACTAATGGTTTATAGCTGAGTGGTGAATGAAGGTGATATGCGTCTTTTAGATGTTCAAAAGTGACACACCCTAAAAATGCTTCGCGAAGATCTTGGTCGTTATGGGTTGTATATTCTCTCACTAGCTTCCAAGCTAAACTCTCCATCGAAACCAGAGGAACCATCGCAATTGCAAAAGCAAGCGGATCAAGAGAGGCCCAAAGAGAGGCGAGATACCCTCCAAGACTCATCCCCACTACCCCAAGAGGAAGTTCTGGGTATTCCTCTGCAAACCATCGACGCAGGGCTCGGAGATCATAGATCGCTTGCGCCACTCCTTCGTTGGTGCGCGGAACGTGTGCACTTGGAAAAAGTATCTCCTTTGAGTTCTTTGGTGCTCTCCGTCCGTGATAGGGAAGCTCATAGAGCACAACATCAAGTCCGAGTCGAAAGAAGAATCCTGGGACAAGCGTAATTGCATTTACCCGTTGGTCTCCCATAAACCAACCATGAAGTGCGACAACAACTCCTCTACTTTCACCTTTTGGATGCTTCCACCACCGAGCGCGCGCGATTTTATTCTCTTCGTAGGTATGAAACTCCTTACGAAAGGGTTCATACATCGGCTCAAAGGAGCTGGGAAAAGTAATATCCATGACCTCTCCTTGGGAGAGTCGGTGTGGGTGAAAGATCTCTATGCTAGGAAAAGGCACATCAGGGTTATAAAAACTTTTTTGTGCCTGCTCTGGGGTAATCTGTCTATAGAAATCAATTGCAAGGAGCGCCTCTTTGAGATTGGTCTCGATGATATCTGAACTTAGCTTGAACTTAAGAAACCTCTTTGCAAGCCACAAGAGAACCCGCTCAAGCTCATTTCCACCAATGAGTGTTAGGTGTTCCCAATCGGTCAACGTTGTTTGCTGACGTGGATAACAACAAAATTGCACGCTTGAAGGAGAACTTATCTTTAGATCTGATGGTGACGCCACAAATAAGAAAAAACCGCTTAAAAACTTCTAAGCTTCTCGTGATAACGTTTATATCGACTACGAAAGCTAAAAAATAAAGCCTTCACCTATAAAAATAAGGCAAAACGGATTAGGAATCAAAGGTTTTTTATTTAAAAGAGAAGCAAAGCTACTAAAAGCGATAAAAGAACGCGACTCGAAATCTATAATCGCTCACCGCTTGAAACCCAGTGTTGTTAATCTCTAAGGGAAGGTCTACGGCAAGCTTACCGCCAAACGGCTCAGCGCTAACGATAATCTCAGGACCAAGAAATGTGGATGTAATACCGGTATCATTTTCCTTCTCTCCACCCACTTCATCTTTTCTTTTATATTCACCGGAGAGATTCGCCTTAACGGCTACGGAGCTGTCATGATCAAGAAATACGTAATACGAAGGGCCCACACTCCAGAGGAGATCATCTCCATAGTGATAGTCAAAGTCACCCTCAGTTCTAATCATATATTGAAGATCTCCTGAGAGCCCTACTCTGCCCTTCTGCACAAGAACACTAAAACCAACGGGGAAATCCACAGAGCCAGATCCTAACGAAAGATCGTGCCCATGAATTGCAGAGGGAACCTCTTCATGAACGTGACCAGCATGTTTATGGGCATGTTCAGCTGAAGCTTCCTCTTCGTGCTCCACTTCATGAGTATCATGCTCATCAACTTCACTTATACCCTCTTCATGATGACCTAACTCACTCTCCTCCCCAAGCCGATCGCTCTCACCGGTTGGCAGCTTAACACCGCCTAAAAACTGAAGAAGAACCCTCGTGTCTGCCACTTCATGATCATAGGCGATAAATCTTCCCACAAGAGAGATATCTCCAATTCCTGCCTCCGTTCCATTTTCGATCTCTTCAGAAACCATACGGCGAAATTTTCGACTAACATATGGTGCACTTACCTGCACACTGAAGGTATCACTCAGATCGTACGCCCCAACGATCTGCGTAATTGAACTTTCCATAAACTGCTTCTGGGTGTTGGGAGCAAAGCGACCACTCTGTTGAAGGGTTCCGTATCGAGTAAATTGCTCGGAAACTCCGAGATGAAAACTCCCAGCTTGTGGCTTCATTGATTCAATAGAGTTATGAATCGCACAGAGATCACAGGCAAAACTTCTCTCAGAAAAGAGCCCGAAGAAAAGAACAACTAATAATACACTAGATTTGGACATATCCCCTACTCTCCCAATATTTACGTAAAGGGTTTTAGACATATTTAAAAAATAAGTGAATGTGGCAAATTGTCGCAGGATGAGAGCCGGTATTTTCGATCCTAAATACCCTGTCGTTGCGAGCGAAGCGAAGCAATCTCATATCCTAAGTGAGGGTTCGAGATTGCTTCGCTCCGCTCGTAACGACAGGGGTGGGGCATTTATTTTGTTGAAGCCATTTACCCCCCGCCCCAAGGTGCCTTAGAGAGTTTTCTTTGAAGCGACCGTCTGTGAATTCCAAGAACTTTTGAGGCCTTAGAGATGTTTCCATTACATTCTGTAATAACACGTTGAATGTGTTCCCATTGCACCCGATCAAGGGAGAGCACCTTTGAATTTGTTTCCAGCTCCTCTTCATTATTATTTTCAAAAAATGAAAGAAGAATCTGATCAGCATCTGCTGGTTTTGTAAGATAGTTAACTGCCCCGAGCTTTACCGCTTGAATCGCTGTGGCGATACTTCCATAACCAGTGAGCACAACAAGCTTCAAAGGAGCTTGCTCTGAAAGAAGCTCCTTCAAAATAAGAAGCCCAGAACCCCCGGGCATCTGGAGATCAATCACCCCGAGGTCTGGATGAAATGTTTGGGCAACCTTCAATGCTGAATCAACATCAAACGCCTCCTGAACAATCAATCCACGCTCTCTAAATGCTCGTGAAAGTCGGTGACGAAAGGTATCGTCATCGTCAACAACTAAAATCTTCATTCCACTGACGCTATACTTCATGAAACTTTCATCGGCACACACAACGTTGCTACCGTTCCCTTTCCTGGCAAAGAGTTATACGAAAGCGATCCCCCAACTCGTTTTGCAAATAGTCGAACCAGAAAAACTCCTAATCCAAGCCCTGCCCCAGGCTCCTTGGTGGTATAAAACGGCTCTCCAAGTCTTGAAATCATCTCTGCTGACATTCCTGGGCCATCATCCTGAACATCAAAAAACACAGCATCAGACGCCGCGCGAATCTCCATTCGTATCGGTTTATTCCCAAGTGTTGCATCAAATGAATTTTTAATAAGACAAAGAAGCGCTGAAACTAATGCCTGTTTCGCCGTCACCAGTTCTTTTCCTAATACCTCTTCTCCAGAAATCTCAAATGATCTCTCTCGGTGTCCCAACCGACTTTTTATATCATCTATAATCTCACCCACAGAGCTCCGAACAAACATCTCACCCCCCGGTTCACCAAGCTCCCCACTCATCTGCCGAAGAATGCGCTCACATCGGATCACCTCGTTTCGAATCAGTGCAGTATCTTCAAGTAAAATATCTTCTGCCTTTCTCGACTTAATTCCGTTTTCAAGCTCATGGATCACGACCGCAATCGTTCCCAATGGAGTGCCAAGCTCATGTGCCGCTCCTGCAGCAAGCGTTGTCAGAGAAGCGAGCCGTTCCTCATTTGCACTGCGACTTCGAAGCTCATTTACCTCTTTTTTCTGTTCATCAAGCGCGGTTCTCATCTTTGTAAGAAAATACCCCAAGAGAGAGGAGATAAGCACGAAGGCAACAAGCATTCCCTGAAGATGAAAGGTAAACGGCTGATCACCATGATGAATAGAGAGTTCCGGAACAGGATGATGAAAGAAAAAAAGAGCCGCAAAACATAACGAAGAAAGCGCTACTAAACCCCAGGTCCAGTAGACCCCAAGAAGCAGTGAAGCAAGGGTTACATTCACTAAATACATCAAGCTAAAAGGATTTGCATGCCCCCCATAGAAATAGAGGATGATTGTTAGGAAAAATACATCAAGAACCATCACCGCTCCTGAAACCAAAGAGTAGTGTTTTACAAACCTCTCAATGAAAACACTAAACACTCCCTGCGAAACGATCATCAAACCACAAACAAAAAGAAAAGGCCGATACACTAAGTCAAGCTTCATCACCTCACGAGCAACAACAAAGATAACGATCTGCCCAAGAATCGCTCCAAATCGCAGACGAGAAAACCAGATCAGCTTTAACCGTTCTTCAGAGCGATCGCTCAGTTCTTTTAAATTCGGTTTACTCATTTATCTCGCTACCGATCCTCTTCGGAGAGTTTTATCTGGTTGAGTACTCTTCGAGCCTGACTTTGAAAAGTTGTGTACTTCGTACTAACAATTTCAATATAGTTCTCTCTGTTGATGATCGGACTTACTCCATAAAAAAGAGGATCTCCCTCACGAAATTCCCTTATGGGGATTACTCCCACCTCAATACTCTCGATATCAGAAAACGCTACCCGTGCCGAAGGAAGTGCGTGATTGAAGCTTTCTAAAAACCCGGCGACTTCTTCATCAGATACCGAGATATTCTCAAGCTCTCCTGAAAAGCGTGCATATCCAGTTCCAATGACTGTTTTATTCCCTCGTGGCACAAGAAAAAACAACCGCTTTCTTCCCTGTATTCCTATACCGTAGTGCTTCTCAAGTTGGGTGTTAATAATTATATTATATGCTCTACACCAAGTTTGTTTAGAAGCATGCCGTGGTTTAACATTTAGCGTTTCTAGCCACGGCCCTGTTGCATTGACAACAGCACGAGAGAAAAATGTGCGCTCTACTCCATTTTCTTCGGCAATTACCTGATAGCCGTTCTCTATTTGTAGAACCTCTTTTACAGAGATATTCTCTCCAATAACTCCACCATGCTGTTGTGCTTCTCTTTTAAATTCAAACACCAACTGCGCGGGATCCAAAATCTTTGCATCACCCCAAGAGAGCACCCCATGTGGCACAAATCCTTTTAGAATTGGAATCTCACTCTCTGCTTCCGCCGTAGAGAGAATTTTTCCTCCATGAATGCGTCCTGCCCCAAGATAAGAGAGCGCTCCGTATATCATCAAAGCTGCTTTTACCGGCAGCTGACTTTTTAGCCCCGTTTGCTCAAGTGGCATCACACACTGAAGAGGGGTAATAAATTGTGGATAGTTCTTCAGAAGCGCTGCTTGATCACGAATTGATTGGAGAACTCGAAAGAGATCAAAAGTTTGTAAGTATCGAAATCCTCCGTGGATGATACGTAAGCTCTTATCTGAGGTAGCCTGGGCGCAGAGCTTTCTCTCTAAAAGGAGTGTTTGATATCCCTCCCGTGCTGCGTGGGATAAAACACCAAGACCTGAGATCCCCCCACCAATAACAATAATATCAAAGATACTATTCTCAATCACCACGATCCCCCTATTTCTCTTATTAGAACATCTTGTTTTTAGTTTAACCCGTCAGCCAAGGCAAGGTCGAGAGATACGAAGGAGATGAATTTGTCTGTTTGTTGTAGGCTTTTTACAATTATTGTAATTTCCGCTATGCGAAAAATTCATAAAATGTAAAAGTTGGTGGCTTTAAAGATTAGACACCTGACAAAAGGCAAAAAAGAAGAAGATGAATGGCATAGAGAAAGGAGCGATCGTCTTAGTTACCGGAGCAACGGGGTTTACCGGTTCGGTCCTTGTTAAAAAACTCGCAGCTACGGGTGCTCATGTCCGCGCTATTGCTCGCCACAGCTCAAAAACAGCACATCTAGAGAACCTAGGAATTGAATGGTTTCGAGGAGATGTTTATGACGAAAAAGTCGTTGAAGCCGCGACCCAGGGAGTTTCATATATATTTCATGTCGCCGCCGCGTACCGTGAAGCAAAGATTAAAGATGAGGACTATTACCTTGTGCATGTTAAAAGCACCCAGCTTTTAGCAGAACATGCGCTACGACAACCAAACTTCAAACGTTTTGTTCATGTCTCAACGATCGGAGTGCATGGGCATATCGATCACCCTCCTGCTGATGAGAACTATCGCTTTAGTCCGGGAGACATCTATCAAGAGACCAAAGTAGAAGGAGAGGTGTGGTTTCGGGAATTTGCTAAAAAAAACAACCTCCCCTTTACTGTCATACGACCAGCAGGAATTTTCGGTCCAGGTGATAAACGACTTTTAAAAGTTTTTAAGATGGGAACAAAACCTCTCGTTCCTGTTTTAGGTTTTGGAAAGTGTCTCTACCATCTAATCCATGTTGAAGACCTTACTGAAGGAATGATCCTCGCAGCCACTCACCCAAAAGCCCTTGGCGAGGTTTTTATCTGCGGGAACAAGGAGCAAACATCACTTTTTGAGATGATTCGTATCGTCTCAAAAGAGTTTGGAAAGAAGACAACAACGGTTCGGCTCCCCGTAACTCCGTTCTTACTTCTTGGTGACATTTGTGAATTTGTCTGTAAGCCCTTTGGTATTGAGCCTCCGATTTATCGAAGACGGGTTTCGTTTTACACAAAGGATCGCTCGTTTGATACCAGAAAAATCCGTGAACGGTTAGGATTTAGTCCCCGCTCTAATGAGCAAGGTCTTAAAGAAACTGCGCTCTGGTACAAAGAGCAGGGCTGGGTTTAAAATTTTATTAAACTTTAATTAAGAGAGTTTAACTAAGAGAGCGGCGTGGTGGCGACAGCATCACCTCCTTTCAAAAACCTCGCCTCTCTTGTTTTTGTTCTTCGTACCTAACGATTATTTTCTATTCGCCAGATCCACCTGGTGCGCCGCGCCAAGGATAGAATCGCGCACTCGATTTATCACAACGCCTTTCTTCACATTCCCTTGGCGCGGGCCCGATGCATAGAGTCCTGCTTCTTTCATTCGCCCCACAAGAAGAGCTATCGATCGCTCCACCGCAAGGGCAAGTGCGTGTTGTTCCGCTGGAAGGAGAAGAAGAATTACGATACGGACACTATACTTTGGTGCCCAAGCGATATCCTTATCGGACCAACCGATTCGGATAATCGGCCGTGAAAGACCGTGCATTTTTGCATGGGGAAATGCAACGCCTGCTCCAAACACCTCTTCCACTCTTCCCTTCCGATCTTCAATGGCCTTTCGAATCGCTCGAAACCCTCCATCGATATCACAACCGATCGCTGCCCGATTACAGAGTTGTTGGAGCGCCGCCTCCCGATCCTTTCCGAAAATCTGAGAGATCGGGTGAGCTTCGCTCGAGAGTGCCTCTGAGTCTTTCTTCAGTAGGCTTTCCAACTTCAGGCTCACCATCTTTACAACATCTCCCATCGAAGCACGAAGGAGTGGTCCTGCAAGCATCGAAGAGACGATGGCGGTCGTGACGATCGCCACAAAGAATCGGTGGTCAATGATCCCGCGATCGAGGGCGAGCTGCCCAAGAACGATCTCAGTAATCCCGCTCGGAATAAAAGAAATTCCGATCGGGATCCATTCTACGCGGGGCCTGGTCGACTTTCTTGCCCCAAGAAATGCACTGATGAACTTTAAGCCTATCGCCGCCGTCCCGTAGAAAACGACGATCCGCCACTCAAAGTGTGCGATGAAATCGACCTGAAAGCCGATCTGCACAAAATACAGTGGCACAAGCACCTGCCGGGCAAACTCGGTAAGCTTCAACCGGGCACGTGGTGTAAACGCTTTGCACTCACTCAGGAGAAGGCCTGAAAAGAACATCCCAAAAAACAGGGTCAGACCAAACCACCGCGCACAGAGACTTGTCGTAAATGCAAAAACAAGCACCGGAACAAGAATCCAACGATCATGCCCCAGCTTTCCAAGGAGGGAGAGTCCGCTATCAAGCCACTTTCGAAGATAGAGAAAAGCGAGTAATCCAAGGAGGAGGGCGAGAATCAGCGAGAACGGGAACCTCACGGCTCCGGTCGCCGCATAGTCAAACACAAAGGAGAACAACACCCACCCCATAACATCATCAACCGCATAGGCGCAGATGATTGCTTTTCCCATATGAGTTGCTTCACGAAGCCCCTCGTCGTCAAGAAGCCTCACACTAACTGCCATGGCACTTGTTGACATTGAGACTCCACAGAAGAGCGCAAAGACCCACACAGAGGTATTCACACTAAAGTCCGTGATCCAGCAAAAACCGAGTGTAAGGAGAACTCCCGAAACGGCAGGAAGCAAAGAGCCAATTAACCCGATCGCCAACGCATCTCGCCCTTTGCAACGCACATCTTCAGGTTTCAGCTCTAACCCCGTTCGCAGCAGATACAAAAGCATTGCCAAGAGAAGGGTCCCTTGTAAAAGACTGCTCTGCATCACCTCGTTGGGAAAGACAAACTGAAATGCATCGGGAGCCACTCGGGCAAATACCGTTTGACCAAGTAAAACTCCCGCAAGGATCTCGGCAGGAAGCGCAGCACCTCGAAAGGTCCTAAAAAACGCCACCAACAAAAACGAGACCGCCAGCAGGACAGTAAGTTGTCCTACATAATGGGCTAGATGATCATCTCCAACGTGGAAATGTCCACCAGATCCCCCAGCATGTGCAACCGATCCACAACCGAGAGCAACAACGAAACAAAGCATCGTGCGCATTGTAACTCCTCCCTCCATGTAGCCCCCGGAAATCAGGGATCACTACCGCCTGATGAAGCATGCACAACAGAACCTTTCTGTCGCTACCAACGCTGCTTCGATGACGACTTACAGAAGTCTCCAAGGAAGCAGCGAAATAAATTGTCACCGTATGAACTTGTTTCAAAGAACTACCAAGAGAGCTAAATAATAGGAGGGTGTGAGATTTTTCTCAAGTGGAACGAGGAAACTACTTTCGAAAGAGAAGAGATGAAAGGTTTGGCGTTTTTAGGAGAGATCTCTCTCTTCTCCGGCATTTTTAAGGAAAAAAATCACCTCTTTTGCGCTCTCATCGGTAGTGACCTTCCCTTCTTCGATAAGTTCGCGAAGTGCATCAAGGATCTCAAGGTCCTCTCCAATGACAGGAGCTCGTTCATCTTCTTCATGAAGTTGGGAGAAGTTATCAAAGTAGAGCCCCTCTTCTGCTTCGGGATGACGAAGAGCTTCGATAATCTGCGCTTTGATTGTTGTTCGGTTGTCAGACATACTCTGTACGATACAGAGAAATTGCTCTGTAAGCAACAAGGGGGATTCTACGGGGACAAAATAGTTAATCAATTTTTTGTTTCATTATTAGGATTTAGTTGACACCGTTTGTGGGCACAAGGATAACGAGCTATTACGATTATAAATATTGAACTTTATGAAAATTTGGCTCTCTCTAGGTTCCCTACTTCTTGCCGCTGCGATTCTTACCGGAGCATTTGGTGCTCACGGACTTCGTGACATACTTGATGCATATTCCCTCGCGGTTTATGAAAAAGCGGTATGGTATCAGATCGTTCATGCTTTTGGACTGTTGATCGTTTCGCTTCTGGTAAAAGTTTCCTTACTTTCTGAAAAATCAGGTTACAGAATCTGCCTTCTCCTTCTTGTGGGCATTCTCCTCTTTTCTGGTTCACTCTACGCACTTTCTCTCACCGGTCTTCGCTTCTTTGGTGCGATCACACCGTTTGGCGGCACAGCATTTATTGTGGCTTGGTTGATGCTGAGCTATTCGCTTTGGAAAAATAATTAAGAAGGGAGGTAAAACTCTATAATCTTACTGCCAACCCGGTTCCAAAAAACAGGTCGTCAGCTTGATCATTTAATCCAACCCCCATACGAATATCGAGCTGAATATCTCTGGTTACTGCGTAGGTAAATCCACCGTTTGCATAGTGGGTAGAGATTGAATCAGGAGCGTCATGATTTGGGTAAAAACCGAAATATTCAAGGTAACCACCCACACAAGGAGTAAACCCATACCCAAGCACCAACGAAGCAGCACCTTCAAAATATCGCTCATCATCCTCTACAGGACTTGAAAAATTCAGGTTCCCCCCAAGCGAGGTATCCGTAGTGAGATCATAAGCCCAAAGGATCTTCAACTCAGGTTGAAGATCATCAGCGCTCACTTTTGAGCCACCGGTGGGAAGAGAGCTTTCAAGAATAAAACTCAAAGAGGGGAATCTCCCTTGCTGTTTATACATTTCATGTTTGATCCCTACACCGAGATCTAACACACCCTCAATATCCTCTTCGTTACTGCTTTCTTCATGAATCCATCCCTCCTCCGCAACTCGAAGCTCCAAACCATCAAGAAGCCCAACTCGAAAAAGAGCTTCGGGAAGAACGTGCTCACGTCTTTCGTTCTGACCATCATACGTAAAGGTATACCCCATCTCGATCTGCACATGCCCAGGCGTAATCGCAGAGGTGCCTTCGGTAAAATCAGGTCGATCAGTTTCCATCTCAACGTTTAATTCTTCAGCTTCTACACCCGAAACAAAGATAGGGCTTACAACCAAAACAAATGCCCAGAGGAGAGGGAGAAGAGCGATCATTGTCTGTATTCCTTTTTTAAATCCATAATGAGAATTTATGTAGCATATGCTACATTGAGCAGGCAAGTACCATTTCAACGCTTTTGGCTCTTAGGGATAAAAAAAGCTGTGGGGAGAAACCCCACAGCTAGGTGCTTAGTAGATTTAGATGGAGGGATAGCCATCTATTTGCTTCTTTGTAACCCGATTGAGTTACATAATTGTTATTAGGAGGGGAGAGCAATTGGTGACAAATGTTTTTTCGGTGAGCTTATACTGATCTAAGAAATGCCAAAGTTAGCTTTCAGCTCCTTTTTTGATGAACACAGAGTTTCACAGAGGACCACAGAGTTAAAATAGGGAAATTCCCCTTTATTTTCTTTCACTCTGTGGAACTCTGTGTTCAATAAATCCCTCAAGCTTCCCCCCACACCCCGTCCATCCAAGCTTCCAGCGCCTTCATCCCTCCCGCGCCAACTTTGTGGGTAACCGCTTCTGTATGAAAATGAACCTCTGCGCCGTAACTCTCAAGAGTTGATTTTGCAAATTCCGCTTTTGACAGCGGCACCTGTTCATCAAGGGTACCGTGGGCGATGAAATATTTCGGTAGTTTCACAGTTCCTTTTGCAATTCGGTTATCAATGTACCCCTCACTTTCTGGAACCACGCGTGGTAAAAATCCAGCAAGTAATGCCACCCCTCGAAAGAGCGCTGCGTTTTTTAAACTGAGCGCAGAAACAATTCCCGCCCCCTGACTAAAACCGATCGCATACATTCGCTCTTTATCAATGGGGTAGAGGGTAGAAACTTTTTCGATAAACTCCTCAAGCCCAGATATTGGTGTTTTTAATTTTTCAAGACCCTGAGGTGCCCCGGGAAGATCTTCTATCGGCCACCAACTATACCCTCCGATCGGATCCGAAACCGGGGCTTGGGGAGCGATCGTAATTGGCTTAAATTTTTCAAATACCTTACTAAACGTCCACATCAACGTGTCATTTCCAGCACGTCCATGAACAAGAAACACTGCGGGACATCTCGCCTCTCCCTGCTCTGGAAGGTATACCCGATGCTTAAGCCCGCTTATTTGGACGTTCTCTTCTGTCGCTACAGTGGATACAAGCATTATTCTCCTCACCTACGTATTCAAAGACCATTATCAGCTCGCCCTTTATAATTAGCAACTTGACGGTTTCCCCCGTTTCCAATAAGAAACCGGGAACCTGAAAGTCCCCATCGTCTAGCCTGGTCCAGGACATCGCCCTTTCACGGCGGTAACAGGGGTTCAAATCCCCTTGGGGACACCATGTTGTTTCGCACCGTTAGTAACGAACGGCAATGAACTCTCCATAAGCAGAAAGAACACAAAATACACTGCTTTTTCCCCTATCTTTTTTCCTTAACAAAACGCCGATATCTGTTACGAAGATTATCATTCTCGGTGAGGCGATCAGGTGAAAAGAAAGGAAGAAAAAGGCACAAAAGAGAAAAGAGCCGATCGTGGCGGTGTTCTGATTGAATTTGCACTCGTCATATCCCTCCTTGTGCTTATTTCAGGACGAGCACTAAATTTCGGTTGGGTGCTCTATGAACAATCAGTCCTTGTTGAAGTTGTTCAAGAAGCAACTCGCTTTGGTGCCGTTTCAGGTTCTAAAGACACTGCAAAGAAACGAGCCGATCATCTCTTTTTACAAAAAACTTATCACGACCGCGAAGATTTTCTGATTGAAGCAGAGTGTGTGTCTCTTGAATCTGTCGCCGCTGGGTTGTGGGCCGTAAAAGGAACGGTAAAATCATTAAAACCTTTTTGTTTCGTCTTTTGTAAAAACGGTAATGCCCCAGAGCTCGTAGCCTCTGCGGTATATCGTTCAGAAACTGGAACGTGTTCATAGTGTATGAAGAGACTCTACCGAAAAGAGAAAGGAGCGACGATGGTTGAAGCAGCGATCGCACTTGGCGCTTTCTTTTTTCTTTCATTTGGTTTTATTGATCTCAGTTGGGTGATGTATCAGAAAATCATTCTCACCTATGCCGTTGAGCACGGCGCAAAGACAGCAGCTCTCTCAGTCCTCCCCTTTCACTCTACCGACCCTTACGGAGTCCAGATCTGTAAAGAGAAAAAGAAAGTCGCGAAAGAAGCGATCACCGAGTATCTTGATCGCTTTCTTTTTATGAATCACGAACCAGCTACGTTCACGATTAAAAACCTCCATCTTCCCCATAACCCATATGAAATTGAAGCCTCCCTTGCCTATCCTGTTCATTGCTTATTGATCTGTCGGATATGGTTTCATTCTGACAAAAAAGAGATCGAATCATTATCAAGAGCGCGGTATGAAATTCAAAACTGCAAACATCCTATAAATTAAGGACCTTCAATCCATGCAAACGCTCAAAAAACGACTTCCAACCAATGAAAACGGAAATGAAAATGGGGTGGTTTTTTTCCTCCTCTGCCTTTTAGTTCCTGTCATTATGCTCTGTGTCGCCCTCGTTGTTGATCTCGGCTACCATGCTTTGATTCAACAGGAGTTAAAGACAGCAACAAACGCTGCCGCACACGCTGGTGCAATAAGTCTCAGCCAGCCTTACACCACCACTGGGGGAGGATGCCCAAGTAAAGCGTGCTGGGAGGAAGCAAGAAAAGTCGCTCTCCGAGTACTTGGAGAACATCAAGTTCATGGTGGAGAGGAAAGGGATCTCGATCTCACCCGTGATCAAGCCTTCTATAATAATTCAAACTGCTACTCCTTTCGTCCCGCCTCAAAGAACGTAACGATTAAAGTAGAACGGGGACTGTGGGGGAGATTTGATGGAACAGAAAAATTCAGTTTTAAATCCCTCGATCGCCCCTTATCTACAGAAAGTGAAGAGGAAGGGGCAGAGATGAGCTGCCCCGAAAGTGAGAAACGGCTTGATAACGGAGGTGGTTTTCTTATTGCAAACGCCGTAAAAGTCAGCGTGACAAGACCTCAAACGCGTTACTTCATTGCTCGCTACTTTGGTTTTTCAGAAGCATCACTCGAGACAAGTTCCGTTGCCGCATTTATTAGTGGCAGCTCAGAACGAGTTGCTCCGTTTGCTCTCGCTCCTTGTACCCTCTTAAAAGGAGAAGACACCACAAACTCATCTATCTATAGTGCGAATGATTTAAGTGGCACCGATCGGATCTTCATTCAAGACGACCCAAGAACACTAAAACCTGCTATCCCCTCATTTCTCTACCGCGTTGAACCTGCCGGCACTCCAGATCTTCCGCTCTGCACAGAAAAACTTTGCATTGGCGATCAAGGAAGAAACCATGAATATAAAAATCTAAGGGGAGTTGTTGGCGAGCCTGGGAAAAAAGACACCTCAAAGGAGAAGATTCGAGACTACTTAACCCTCTCTGCAGATCTCCAATCCGCCTCAATCGGCGAACCCTTTGCTCCACTAAAAGAGGGATTTGAAGAGTACGATATCTTTGGAGATATCTTGGTTGAGGATATCTTTCAAACGGTCTACTCCTACTCTTCTGTGTTTAACTCAAAACCTGGAATATTTGAAGAGAAGTTTACCTGCGCTGGAGTGGATTTTGGAAGGATCGGCGGAATCTGTCCGGGGATGAGAGCAAACCCTAACAAAGGGTTAAATTCATTTCTTGACCCTCATTATCCGTGGTATTTTCAAGAACGCTGCGATGAAGACAATCTGCAACGGCCTCCAACAAGAGATCTCCTCGCCGAAGGAGGCGTATGGCAGGTACGTATTCCACTTATTGAAACATTAGATCAGAAACGATTAATCTCTTGTGACAGCTACACAAGCCGCTCTGCAGAGGAATGGAAGTGGACTATCGTTGGATTCATTACTGTTAATCTTTTTGATTTTGCACTAAACGAACCAAACCTGCTCCTTCCCGACACTCCGTGTACTTACGTGCGCGGAAGGATATCTAGTAATGATCTCTTTTTTGCTGATGCGATGAATATGACTCCGACAACACGCTACGATACGATCCTCGTTCAGTAAGAAAGAACAAGGGTCTCTTACTTCAACTTTTTAGAAACATCGCCCTTAGAGATATAGCGTGCCTTTGGTTGACCATCTTTAAAGTCATAGTACGGTCGAGATGAATCTCCGACTTTCGGGCTCTCCCCCGCCGCTGCGCTCTTTCCGGTAAGAGAGCTCCACTCAAAATCATCCTCGGTGAGTTGACGCTCAGTTCGAGCGGGGTCGGTATTACTTCGAAGCATATAACGTGCTTCGTTTAATTTCTGTTTCTCCTGATGCTTTTCATCAGCCCTGCTATCCTGGAGAGGAATAACCAAGGAGAAAAGAATCAACGTTAAAAGATAGTGTTTGTTCTTCATACAGCTCCCTTTGATTTCAAACTATACTGCACCTACAACTGTTATGCACTATTAGAGAGGGGGTGTTTCCTCCAATTATTGTCGAAAAATGATGTTGTCAATTGTGTTTGTTCCTCTCTTCAACTATGTATCTCGATTATGCCGGTTATTAAATCCAGACTCAATACAACGACTGAGGAGTACAAGAAAAACTCCGCGGGTTATCATACCCTTGTTAATGAACTCGGAGCGCTCGTTTCGAAAGCAAACGCTCCAGCGAGTGCCGCAGCAATTGAGGTGGCAAGAAAGAGAGATAAACTCCTTACTGAGGAGAGAATTGACCTTCTTGTTGATCCCGGGGCACCGATACTTCATCTCTCTACCCTTGCTGGCTACCAGATGTATGACGGGGTTGAACCTGGTGCGGGTCTTACAACCTGTATCAGTAAGATCTCCGGTCGAACCTGCATGATCATTGCTAACAACCCGGCGGTAAAAGGGGGAACGTATCTACCGATTACCGTAAAGAAGCATCTTCGCGCTCAGGAGATCGCTTTAGAAAATCACCTCCCCTGTGTTTACTTAGTAGATAGTGGTGGAGCGTTTCTTCCTTTACAAGCTGAGGTCTTTCCAGATCGTAATCACTTTGGGCGAATTTTTTATAATCAGGCGCTGATGAGTAGCCGCCGTATCCCCCAGGTGTCGATTGTTCTTGGTTCGTGTACTGCAGGAGGAGCGTATGTTCCTGCGATGAGCGATGAAACGGTGATGGTCCGAGGAAATGCCACTATCTTCTTGGGAGGTCCCCCGCTTGTAAAAGCTGCCACGGGAGTAGAGATCTCTGCTGAAGAGCTTGGAGGTGCGGAGGTTCACTGTAAAATAAGTGGGGTATCAGATCATCTTGCAGAGAATGAACCTCATGCTTTAGAGATCGCACGAACCATCGTTCAAACCCTTGGTGTTCGTGATCACACCCCTCGGCTTCAGCCGGAACAGGCCCCAGAAGACCCAGCGTATGATCCTCAAGAGATCTATGGAATTATTGGAAACGATCTTAAAAAAAGCTTCTCTGTTCTTGAGATCATTGCCCGGCTTGTTGATGGCTCTCGTTTTGAAGAGTTTAAGTCCCGCTACGGTGAGACGATTAAATGCGGCTTTGCACATATAAAAGGATTTCCGGTAGGCATTATCGCTAACGATGGAATTCTCTTTAGTGAGTCTGCGCTTAAAGCAACTCACTTTATTGAGCTCTGTAACCAACGAGGCACTCCCCTTCTCTTTCTTCAAAATATCGTGGGCTTCATGGTCGGAAAATCCTACGAACATGAAGGGATTGCAAAACATGGCGCAAAGATGGTCACGGCGGTTTCAACCTGCACCGTGCCGAAGTTTACCCTTTTAATTGGCGGCTCTTTTGGGGCAGGAAACTACGGAATGTGTGGTCGGGCGTATGATCCCCGTTTTCTCTACACCTGGCCAAACTCACGAATCTCCGTCATGGGTGGGGCACAAGCGGCGCATGTGCTGAGTGATGTAAACTTCTCTGCACTAAAGAAACAGAAAAAGCAGTTTAGCGAAGAAGAGGTCGATCGCTATCGGGCGGAGATTATCACGAAGTACGAAACTGAAGGGAGCCCCTACTACGCCACGGCTCGCTTATGGGATGATGGGATTATTACTCCTCTTGATACTCGAACAACCCTCGCCCTTTCTTTTGCAAGCACCCGCTATGACCGAGATGATGTCACCCCGTTTGGATTATTTCGGATGTAATGAAGAAGATTCTTATTGCAAATCGGGGTGAGATCGTCCTTCGCGTTATTCAAACGTGTAGACGGCTTGGAGTAAAAACGGTCGCTGTTTACTCTGAACCAGATGAGAACTCTCCACATATGTGCGCTGCTGATGAAAGCTACCCGCTTGGTGGAAGTGAGGCAAAGGAGTCTTACTTAGATGGGGGGAAAATTATTCAGATCGCAAAGGACTCACAATGTGATGCGATTCATCCTGGCTATGGGTTTTTATCTGAAAATCCGGAATTTGCAGAGACCGTCGTAAAAAGTGGTTTGATCTTTATCGGCCCAACACCACAAACGATGCGCCTTCTTGGGCACAAACATACGGCAAGAAAAACCGCCGTAGCCGCAGGTGCCCCAGTAATTCCTGGCTATGAGGGAAAGGATCAGAGTCTTCAAGCTTTTCTTAAGGAGGGGAAAGCACTCGGTGCTCCGCTGATGATTAAAGCTTCAGCTGGGGGTGGTGGAAAAGGAATGCGCCTTGTTGAAGATTTAAAAAACTTCGAAGAAGCGTTTCATGGAGCAAAAAGAGAGGCGTTAGCTTTTTTTGCAGACGATCACCTTATTTTAGAAAAAGTGATCGATCCCGCGCGCCACATCGAAGTGCAGCTTTTTGGAGATACCCATGGGAACGTAATTCATCTTTTTGAGAGAGATTGCTCGCTTCAGCGCAGGCAGCAAAAAATCCTTGAAGAAACCCCTGCGCCAAATATTAAAGAAGCTCTCCTTTCAAAAATCCATTCTGCGGCTGTGCTTATCGGGAAGGAAGCTCACCTCTCAAACGCAACGACAGTAGAATTTCTTCTTGGAAAAAATGATGATTTTTACTTCCTTGAAGCAAACTGTCGGTTACAAGTTGAGCATCCCGTTACGGAGATGGTTACCGGCCTTGATCTCGTAGAGCTTCAACTTAAAGCGGCAAAAGGCGAGCCACTTCCTTTGAAACAAAGTGAGGTAAAACGAAACGGAGCAGCAATTGAGACCCGAATCTATGCGGAGCTTCCTGGAAGAAACTTTGCTCCCTCAAGTGGCCGGATTGTAAGATTTTCTCAGCCTGAGCATCTCTCTCATATGCGTTTTGATCACGCCCTAGAGGAAGGATTAGCGGTCAGCACCTTTTATGATCCGATGCTAGGAAAGATGATCACCTGGGGGAAAACAAGAGATGAAGCATTACAAGTGCACAAAGAGGCGTTGGAGCAGCTTGTTCTTCTTGGGGTTGAAAATAATATTTCATTTTTACTAGCACTGATTCGTCATCCCGAAGTGGTGTCAGGTGGGGTATCGACAACGTTTCTAAGGGATGCACTTCCGCAAGTTCTTGATGACCATACCTTTGATACGATTGCTCCGCTTGCAGTTATTTCGCATGTGATAGGTGAGATCACCTCTTCCAAAACAATAAATAATTTTGACCCTTTCCAAAGAGAGTCTCTCTGGCGCGCGCAAAGTGGCTCTCAGCCGTATGTTTCAAAATTTAGTGGCGTGGTTCGTGAATTTTCTTGTCGGAGCGTTTCTCTTGGAAGAGAAAAAAACATCTCTCTTTGTATAAATGAATTTTCACCTCAACCCAATGACACCTCTCGTTTTACAATGACTCTTGGGAACGAGAAGAAGCATGTGATTGTTACGAGCGATCATTTTGAAATTGAGGGAGAGAATTACCACCCACATATTTTTAGAAAACAAGATGGAAGCTCATTCGTAGCGATTAACGGTTTGACATCTGTTATCGAAAAAGTATCTGACAACACCACAGGACATTCCAAAGAGGAATCCTCCCCTTACCTTCTTTCACCTCTTCCTGGCACCGTTGTGTCTCTGCGGGCAAAAGTCGGTCAGGAAGTCTCTCTCGGTGAGATCCTCGTTGTTATTGAATCGATGAAGATGGAGCATGCGCTCTTAGCAAAATACCCATCTCGCATTAAAGAGGTGCTTACCCTTCAAGGAAAGACAGTAAAAGAAGGGGACGTTCTTGTAATTCTTGAGGCAATATCTTGACAAGGAACGCCCTTGTTTATAACCTCTCCCTCCTGACTTAGATCGATTGAAAGGATATCTGTAGAGAGGTTGTTGGGGTTTTCGAATAGTGTGCTTCCTGTAAGGGCACTTTTCGGAAACTCCATCACAAGTATATTGATACCCGCGCTGGGGCAGACCCAAGAGGGGTCGTGCCCATATCTCCACGCCGCACCCGCGTCTCACGAACCTACAAGTTTAGGCTGTCTCGTGTGTGAGACGCGGGACGCGGGAGGTAGTGCTACAGACCCGGCGTGCCAGGCTCTTCCTCCTTCTTTCCAGCGGAAACTACGCGTTAGAAGAGCCTGGCCGCCGTCTGTTAGGTATTATTTGGTTGTAATCGTTCTAAGTCTTATTTTTATCCCTCCTCATTTTTACCCTTTCTTACCGCTGATAAACCGCACATCTTCATAGAAACTAAGGATCTTTTCCCCTACGAAAACAGCATCTTCTTAGACATTTTCAGCATAACAAAAGTGGGGTTGGTCTTTTCAGAGTTCTACCCCTCTATGATGTGTGCTTCTTAGAGTGCTATAATCAACTCTTAGAGTTGGTTAGGTTTTGTTTTAGGTGGTTTTATGTTTCGTTGTTCGCTGACTAAATACGGCTTCAATCGTCTCTCTATTGGAGAATCCTCCAAGGGAGAGCGTGGCACTGCCTTACTTGAAACCGCGATCTGTCTTCCTTTTATAATTCTTCTTACCTTAGGAATAATCGAATACGGCCTTGGCATGCGTCATCGACAGGTGATCCTTGATGCTGCAAGAAGTGGGGCTCGATCAGCAGCAACGCTTCCAAGCAATCCAAACTTACCAAACAGTTGTACCCATCTCTGTAGCTGCCTCACCCAGTATCCTCAAGCAGTCGCTCATAACTATCTTCAAAATGCCGGACTTGACTCCCTCACCTTTAAGGTGAAAGCAACAAAATGCCTTCTTCCTCCCGAAGGAGGAATCTCAACACAAGTTATTCGTGTTCAGGTCAGCCGATGCGGAAGTTATTTTGGTCATGTTAAACACTTTCTTCCAGCAATCCCTACAGAGCAGTATGAAATAAGTACCTTTGGAATAGAAAACGCTCCAACACTTTCTTCATGCGCTCTTCCTAGTCAGTGCAGCACTTCCGTGGAGAAGCTCTGCTAATGAACATTGGTAGTAAAGGAGCAACCCTGACAGAGTTTGCAATGGTCTGCGTCTTCTTTTTTGGAATCATTGGGATCATGTTTGATTTTGGAACTGCGATTACGACCTATTCACGCCTCACCTACGTTACACAAATTATCGCCAAACAAACTGCCTCCTCTCCTGATGTTAAAGGATGTCGCACATTAAAAGAAACTGTAATCAACTTTCGAGATGATGCATTTACCATATTTGGACACGCAAACGATCCTTTCTGGGCAGACGTTCTCTTTACGGTTGAGAAAGTTGAAAATGCAAGTAAGGTAACAGGCCCAGGAGATAAATGTGCGTTGAAAATTTATGCAAAAAACACTTCGCCTTGTTTTTTTTGCGTAATGAGCCAAGCTGTTTTTAATCTTACCCCTTCGGGAAAACAAATTATTGAAGATCAATCACTGTGTGACACCATCAAAAGTTGCCCTGGGGCCGATCTCACTCTAACTCAAAATTCTCCTTAGGATATGAAGTTACTTTTTCGATATAAACCTTTTATCTTCAAACAAGACATGAAACGTCATGTCACTGAGAAGGGCGTGATCGTCTACTGGCTTGCCATGCTTTGTGTCGCTATTGTTGGCCTTGCTGCCTTTGTGATTGATGAAACAAAACAGGAGCTTCATCTTTCTCAGATAAAAAATGCAGCGGATTCCGCCGCTCATGCGATGGCGATTCAACTTGATGGCACGCTTGATGAAACCGATGGCACCAAAGAAGGGTGGCTCCCAGCAAAACGAGTCGCCATTCAGATTTTAAAAGAACACGGCGTCTTAGGTGGACCAAATGACCTTGCGGTATCTTTTGATAAACAGCTTGATGACGCCAAGGCGGATCCTTGGGAAAAAGATATCCACTACCTCTATAACGCCGGAGAAGAGAGAAACGTTACCGTCTTTATCGAGCGTGGAGGAATTTACCCTGGAAACGGAGAAGCGGCAGAAAAAGATCCTGCAGCATTTATTAGCTTTGAAGGGCAAAACAAATGGAAGTTCGATCATAAGTCCTATCAACTTGCAAACGCCGCAAAAGTCACCATCAAAGTATTTGGATTAAAAAATTATTTCGCAAGGGTTTTTGGTCTTAATATTGAACCGCTCCTTAGTGTCACTTCGTATGCGGTTCACGACCGACCTGATGATTCCTGCATCGCTCCGTTGGCTCTTCCTGCATGCGAGATGATGTTTGCCATTGACCAGCCTGGGGAGAGTTTAGAGCAGCCCAATAAAAAAGAACAATGTTTCCGCGAAGCCTTTTTTGCAGAATCAAAAGCCTATTACGTAAAGGTCGAAAACATTCAAGACCCAGGAAGTCTCACCGAACGAACAGATGCGTGGCTAAACTTCGATCGTTTTACCGGAATCGAGCGTTACCTCGCCTATGAACCTTTTATTATCCAACCAAACCAGGATGGTTCGGTACCTTTTAAGTATCGGGTACCACTTAAGGGACAACTCGGTGTGTACTCATCTGGCGAACCCGTGGATGAAGAGGATGATACGGTAGGAGCTGGAAAAATAGAAGAGTTAAAGGAGTATTTCCGGGGAAACGGAGGGTGTGCTCAATACCAAGTGGGTCAGCAATTTAAGCCGATGGTCTGGGGAAGTCGGGAGATGTGTAATAAATCCACCGATAAGAATTGTGGTGATGGCATTCTCGATACCTCCCACAACGAAGATATCTCCCAATCTATTGTTGAAAAGTATTTTCGTCCAAACGGTGCGCAGAGTAAAACTTATGAAGATGTCTTTACAGGTTCGAACGGCAATCTTTGTCGAGCGGATCTCTTTCGTACCGAGAGCAACTGTCCTGCGTTCCCTACGTACCCAACCGCGAGCATGACCTGGAATCCTGTGGGAAAGTGGAACTGGACCTGGATGTCTGGTCATAGTGAAAACACATTTACAAACCCCTTATGCCACGATCAGTATGATCGTTTACCTGCAAACGATATCAATCAACCGGTAAAGAAAATTCGTGTCGCGCTTGTTGCCCCCTCTGCTGAAGATGAAAATGGAAACCCACTCTACACATACTGCTCATGGATTAGAACTGAATGTAAGCGAACAAACAACGACAATGAAACCTGTGGGAAGCTCTCTCTGGTACTTCCAAAAACAAAACCGATCGTGGTTGGGACAGCAGAAATTTCGCTCCTTGATTTTAATCTCTTCCCCCTTGAAAACGGCGCACTCAACCCCCCCGATGTTAATCCCGCTGGATGGCTTCCTTATGTCCCCCCTCGGTGTGAGAACATGCCTCAAAACGTTCTCGATGTGTATCTCAATACCCTTGAAGTGGTTCTCCAAACGAACCTACCGCGATTAAATGCACAACAGGTATGTGGCTTTCTTAGACAAAACGGTCATCTCTTACCGCTTGATAACTTTTATCAGCCTCCTTTTGTCAATGCTCAGGGTCAAACATTTGCCTGCGAAAAAAACAATCCAAAGAATGCTGCAAATCTTCCCTATGCTCATTGCACTACGCATCCTGCCTTTTATCCCGATGGGAGACAGTATCCAATAGGAAAGGTCGTCTCACCTCTTCTTCCTCAGTATGGGTGTGGAGGAATTCGTGGACGTCTTCAATGTGTTGATGAACCAATTAGAGGCGCGAAAAAAGGCGCAAAACCTACGCCGATGCTCGTTGCCCCACCTGCAAAAAGTGTGAATTAAGAGATTCTTAATCCACCGCAGGAAACACCAACCTCGCCATGAGGTAAGCGATCACCCCATAGAGGAGCGAGCTGAGAATTATTACCACCTCCCCAGCAAGAACCGGAAGAAACCATTGATCGTTCTGCACTCGGGTAATAATGCCTTGAAATAAAAAATATACCGGTTGATCGAAATAGATATATACAAACTTAAACCCATCAAAGGGGTCTATCACCTTGAAGAAGTCGTAGAAGTATCCAGCAATCACCACGATATTTGCCACAATGCAGTGAGCAAGCCCTACCGCATCGGCTATAATTACATGTTTACTTCGTTGTCTTGGCTGCATGAAAATTGTTCCCCCTGAAATAAGCCCTTTGAAGCTTCTCTACGGAGGAGTTTTGGTCAAGGGAAATCGTACAAAAACGCATCGAAATTATTAGTTTTTTTGGTGGAAATACTGATTTAGATCTTTCTTTCTCTCCATTCTTGGGTCTTAAGGTGTCTTTATGATATAAATAACAGTTTTATTTTCACGGCTAGACATACCTTGTTAATAGAATCGAAGCATTTTTATGGCGATAGCATATCAGAAACAGTCCCCGATGATACTTGATCAAACAAAACTTGAAAGCGAGATCCGTGAGTTTGGAACGGAGATTTTTAATGAAGTAAAAAACTCTTCGCTCTCTCTCTTTGATCCTCAATTTTACACCGGCAAGCTGATGACCTGGGCGATGCAAGACCCAGAGTTTAAAGTGCAGCTCCTTCGTTTCGTTGACGTTATCCCCTCACTAACAAACTCTTCGGCGATGATTCGTTTAGCACAAGAGTATTTTAAACCGGTGGCTCACCGCATCCCGGGACTCCTCAAATGGGGTCTGGATGTTGATCCCGATTCCATCGCTGCAAAACTTGCAGCACCGATGATTCGAAAACAGATCCGTTCGATGGCGGAGCAATTTATCGCCGGTGAAAATCCTAAAGAGGGTCTGAAATCACTTCGAAAATTACGAAAAGAAAGGGTAGCATTCACCGTTGACCTTCTTGGGGAAGCAGTCGTCAGTGAAGAAGAGGCTCGTGGGTATCTCGATCGCTATTTAGAGCTTCTTGAACAGATGCAAAAGGAAGTACCGCTGTGGCCAGAAAGTCGTTCACTCGTTCAAAACCATATCGGAGAACGAACACCGGTAAATATCTCTGTAAAACTCACCGCCCTCTACTCACAGGGAAAAGCCGTAGCGAGTGAAAAATCAGTAACGATGTTTGCTGATCGTCTTGCAGAGATCCTCTCCAAGGCAAAGTCAGTAAATGCGTTTGTCTACCTCGACATGGAAGACTGTTCACTAACCAGCATCACCATTGATACTTTTAAAACACTCCTTGGAAGCAATGAATTTCGAACCTACGACCGCTGCGGTCTTGTTCTTCAAGCCTACCTACGAAGAACTGAGGATGACGTTCAAAGCCTCATCAACTGGGGAAAAGCCCGAGGCACCCCGTTTGGAGTGCGACTGGTAAAAGGTGCTTACTGGGATACAGAAACGATCTCTGCAAAACTAAACGGTTGGGAGATCCCGGTGTGGCAGCAAAAAACAAGTAGCGATGCCTGCTATGAGCATCTCTCAGTAATGCTCCTTGAAAATCGTAATGTGATTATTCCTGCATTTGGTTCCCATAATATCCGTTCACTCTGTCATGCAGTAAAAGCCGCTGAGCTCCTTGGGATAGAAAACACCGAGTTTGAGTTACAGTTTCTCTACGGAATGGCTGAACCCATTAAAAAAGCTTTTGTAGACCGTGGCTATCTTGTTCGTGACTATGTGCCGATCGGGGAACTTCTTCCCGGAATGGGGTACCTGGTGCGACGCCTTTTAGAAAACACCTCAAACGAAGGCTTCCTTCGACAGAGTTTTCATGAACATGAACGGCCCGAAGTACTTCTTGAGAAACCTCAAACCCGTGTGATCGACTCTGGGGCAGCCCACATCAATACAAATTATCGAAAATCTTTCTCCAATGTTCCGTTTACGGATTTTACGGTTGAAAACAACCGCACCCGTTTCAAAGCGGCGATTGAAAAAAACATCTCGACCCTCAGAGAGACCCCGCACGTGGTGGCTCCGATCGTTGAAGGAAAAGCACAGGAGACAAAAAAGGCACTCCCTTCTCGCTCACCGCAGGACCAAACATTGACACTGGCAACGGTAGGGCTTGCCGATGTTGAGTTGGCAGAAACCACTGTTTCGCGGTTAAAACAATTTTTTCCAATCTGGAGAGACACTCCGGTTGAAACTCGAGCTGAGGTGCTTTTTCGGGCGGCGGAACTCATGGAAAAGCAGAGAGCAGAACTTAGCGCGATCATCATTTTAGAGGCGGGAAAGCAGTGGATTGAAGCTGATGCCGATGTAGCCGAAGCGATTGATTTTCTCCATTACTACGCCCACGAAGCAAAACACCTCTTTGAACGAAGACAACTTGGAAACAATGCTGGGGAGAGAAATCTTTACTTCTATGAACCCCGGGGTGTCACCTTAGTTATTAGTCCGTGGAACTTTCCGCTGGCGATCCCCTGTGGCATGTTTGCTGCGGCACTGGTTACCGGAAATTGTGCGATTCTAAAACCTGCTGAGCAAACTTCACTGATCGCTTCAAAGTTATTTGAGATCTTTCTTGAAGCTGGGCTTCCCCCACAAGCGGCAAGTTTTCTTCCCGGTGTAGGAGAAGAAGTTGGTGCTCATTTAGTAAAACATAAAGAGATTAGCACAATAGTATTTACCGGCTCAAAAGATGTCGGACTTGAGATTAACAAGCAAGCCGCACTGACCTCTTACGGAGCAGAGCATGTAAAGCGCGTGATCATTGAGATGGGTGGCAAAAACGCGATCATCGTTGATGATAGTGCTGACTTTGATGAGGCAATAAAGGGGGTCATTCAATCTGCGTTTGGATACCAGGGCCAAAAATGTAGCGCCTGTTCCCGCGTTATTGTGGTGGGAGATGTCTATGAGAAGTTTGCTGAACGCCTGAGAGAGGCAACAAGGAGTATCGTTGTTGGCCCCGCAAGCGATCCGGCTACTCTTGTTGGACCGGTGATTGATGAAGAAGCATATAATCGAATCCAAAAGATGATTGAACTAGGAAAGGCAGATTGTACTGTTCTTGCCGAAGGTCTTCTTCCTGAAAAGCGAGAGAAAGCTCCCCACTACGTTCGACCAACGGTCTTTAGTGATATCCCCGCAGGGCATCCGATAGTTACCCGGGAGATTTTTGGACCAGTTCTGGCGCTGATGAAGGCTGATACCTTTGAGCAAGCAGTAAAGATCGCTATTGATCATGAATACGCACTTACCGGTGCGGTCTTCTCGCGAAGTCCAAAAAACATCTCCTACGCCTTAGAAGAGTTTCGGGTAGGAAACCTCTACCTTAATCGTGGCTCCACAGGAGCGCTCGTCTATCGCCAACCTTTTGGTGGAAGCAAGATGTCCGGAGTTGGTTCAAAAGCTGGAGGACCCGACTACCTCCTGCAGTTTGTAGTCCCCCGAGTAGTGACAGAAAACACGATGCGACGGGGATTTGCACCGGAATAGCGTTCGTTCAAGACTACAAATCTTTTCTTTGTTGCGAATGTTCTTTGATTGAACACAAAGTTTTACAGAGCTACACAGAGGGGGAGAAAACCCTATCTTATGTTCTCTTAACTCTGTGTAACCCTGTGAAACTCTGTGTTTATAATTTCCTAGCTCCCCAGCTAACATACAGCTAAAACGCCTTTAATACCGGATATTTATCACTCAAGAAGAACTTTCTTTCTGTCGATTTTCTCCCTGTTGTCTTTCTCGCTGTTATTTTTCTCTCTGTTGTCGACCGAGCATGTAAGGAAGCGCTAGTGGAACAGATCACCTCTCAAGATACCCTCGTTCATGATTCACTGAACAAACTTCGCGCACTCGTGGAGTCTGGGGAGGAGTATTCCAAACTGTATCTGGCACTTTCTGATTTTGCTGCCTCCCTACCCGGGGTGTTAGCCAGTGCGATCTATCTTCCTGCGGATGTCAAAGAGGGGCCCTATCAATCCTCCTTGGCAGCAAAAAGTGGGGACGTTGATATTCCCGAACCAAGTGCAAGCTCTACAGAGAAAGCAGCAAGGCGAATCGTTCATGGCAGCTCTCGCTCGTATCAGGAAACTCTGGAATCTTCCCTTCAGTATAATGACATCATCTGTCTTGGCGCACCGGTGGGATCCCTCGGTATTGCCGCTTCTACCCCTCTGGGGGTACATGTGCAGGAATGTCTTTCACAGATCGCCTACTTTATTGGCGTAGTGTTTGAACGACATAAACTCTCCTCACGGTTAAGACACTATATGGACCGTCTTGAGGTGCTCAACGAACTGAATCAACTGACCGCCTCAAACGTCGGACTCCAACGGATCTGCCGAGCCCTTGCTCGAGAAGCGGCGTTTCGCTTTGCGGCAGATTGCTCTCTGACACTCCTTCTTACCGAAGCTGGAGATACCCTCCATCTGCATGGAAGTTATGGGATTGCTCCTGATGCGGTGCCTGCAAGCATCGGTTTACGAAGCTCACTGCTTGGTCAAGCGATGCGTTTGGGGGGAATTGTTTCCATCCCCGATATCGCCCAACACGCCGATCATGGGCTGCAATTTTTTGTAGATCTTGGCGTCACCTGTATTCATTGCTCAAGTATTGAAGTCCGTGGCGAGACCCTCGGGGCGCTTGTTATCGGTTTTAGAAAACAGATCACTCTTACCGAACACGATAGCTCAATGATTGAAGAGTTTGCTCAGGGTGCCGCAGTAGCGATTGCCACCGCCCGCTCCCAAGAGAAACTTACTACCTACAATGAAGAGCTTGAAAAACTCGTTGAAAGACGAACCGCAGATTTAGCAATCCAGAGCGCCGCCGCCGAAGAAGCAAACCGCGCAAAAAGTCGGTTTGTAGCAAATATGAGCCATGAATTACGAACTCCCCTTACCGCGATCATTGGCTACTCAAGTGTCCTTGCCGATGGGGTTTTTGGTGACGTGAACGACAAACAAAAAGATGCGCTCACCGCAATTACTCGCTCCTGTGAGCACCTGAAGGAACTTATTGACGATGTTTTAAATATCTCAAGAATCGAGTCTGGAAAGGAAGATCCCGAACCTAAAAAAGTTGAGCTTCTCCCACTTCTTGAACAGGTTTTTAAATTGATGTTGCAAACAGCCGTAGGAAAAAACGTAAAACTTATTCCCGTAACCTCACAAGATAATCTCAAATTGGTTCACCTCTGGGTCGATCCTCGACATATTCGACAAACTCTTATTAACCTCATGTCTAACGCCGTAAAATACACCCAACCCGGAGGAAGTGTTTCCTTGGCAGCAGAAATTGTTGGAGATAAGGCAAAGATCAGCGTCAGAGATACCGGAGTGGGGATCTCTCAAACACAGATCAGTAAGATTTTTGAACGCTTTGAACGAGGAGATGATAGTTATAGTCGAAAACAAGTAGGCACCGGGATCGGTCTCTCCCTTACAAAACGTTTAACCGAGCTTAACGGTGGAAAAATCGGTCTTGAGAGCGAAGTGGGCAAAGGCTCAACATTTTGGGTGCTTGTTCCCCTTGCTGAGGGGAGCGCAATCTCAGAAGATCAAGACACCTCCGGTGAAGAGCGTGAGCTTACCTACAGCAAATGGCGACTCGATGGGCTCAATATCCTCGTTGTTGATGATAGCCGTCCTACTTGTGAGGTGCTCGAAACGATTATCACAAAAGCTGGCGGCAACGTCTATCTTGCCTACAATGTCACAGAAGCAAAAAAAATCGCGAACAAAACTTCCCTTGATGCAGCACTCATTGACCTCGCCATGCCCGGAGAGAGCGGCCTTGATCTCCTTGAATATTTTCGAAAGCATTGCGATGAGCCACTGTGCACGATGCCACTGATTGTCGTTAGTGCTTGTGCTTTTCATACCGATCATGAGCAGGCGATGAGTCATGGCGCTTCATTTTTTGTAACAAAGCCTTTTCGACCAAATGAAATTCTACAAACAATTCGCCACCTGACAACGGCTTCGGCAATTAACGCTCCGGTAATGCTCCATCGATAGGTGAACTATGAAACAGCACCCTCCTCCATTTGAGGTAACCGACTTTTCCAGTGAGGGACCGGAACTTGTTTTAAAAAAACTCCGCTCGGCCTTACAAGCAGACGGTGATTTTCCGGTTCGTGCACGGGTAGTTTCTGAACTTCGTGCTCTAACAAACGATCCCAACACTCCGGTTCATCGAATTACCGACCTGATCCTTCGTGAGCCATCTCTTGGAACTCGGGTCCTGCACCTCGTAAACAGCGCCTTCTACCATCATGCACAACCGATCATGACGATCACCCAGGCGGTAATCCAAATTGGCATGCGTCCTTTGGCCGACCTTTGTGCAGGATTGATCCTCATGCAACGTTTTGTGCCTACAGCGAAACGGGGTGGCATCTTTGCTGAAAATTTAAAGAAGAGCATTATTACCGCGCTGCTTACCTCGGACCTTGTTGCCGAAAATAATGAGCGTGGGCATGCACAACAGGGCTACAGTGAACGAGGATATCTGGCCGCAACGTTTTTTAACCTTGGTAACTTGCTCCTTGGCTATTACTTTCCGCAAGCGTATGAAACAGCCGCAAAACGCGCTGCAACAAACCATCTCTCACTTACCCAAAGCTTAACAGAGATTATTGGAATTGATCAGTTAGATCTAAATCTTGTTGTGGTTGAGGGTCTCGACATCCCCCAATACTACCGCGATATTCTTATTGAAGCACACCGCCCCTATCAGGACCGATCGCAATCGGGACCAAACTCGATGCTCGCCTCAGCAATTGCAGCAGCAAATGAACTTGCCTCATTGATTCTTACTCATACCTCAGCTGCTCAGTTAATGGTTTCTTTAAAGAAGCTCAGCACTACGTCAGGATATGAACTTGAAGATCTCCGTTTTCTTGTTGAGGATCTTCCCTATCAATTCCGCGAGCATTGCAAGCTTGTGGAGATGGGTTTCTTAACTCTTCCTGACTACCTTGAATCAGAAGCTTTCACGGATGAAGAGGCAACAAATACTGAACTCTCATTTGAAGAGAAGTTCCATAGCTACATCAAGGAAATCAGACAAGAGATCGACGATCAGCAACCGATGTCGAGTATTATCAGTTCCGTTATGGAGACTCTCGCCTTTGGACTTGAATTTGAACGGGTAGTCTTACTCTTAAGTGACATATCTCACCAATCTCTCTGTGGGAAAATGGCTCTTGGAAATGGAATAGATCCTAAACAGATCTGGCGAAAGCTCTTAGGGAATGAAACCGCTTGTGATATTGCGGCTTTTCAAAACTCCTCGTTAACAACTTCAGGTGAGCCGATATTTCCCGATGGCTCACCCTGTGCGGCACTCCCAATCGGAGTCTCGAGCACCACGGTAGGGGTCATTTATGCGGATTGTATCAATAAACAAGATCTTGGGCTTACACGACAAAAAGAGCATGCTTTGCAGATGCTCGTAGAACTTCTTGATCAAGCGTTAGTGGGAAGTTGATTATCTCAGAACTCTTTCCCTGGGAAATATCGCCCCTAGAGCCGTTCTGCTTTAAGGGTAGCAAAAGAATCGTCTCCTGTCGTTGCGAGCGAAGCGAAGCAATCTCATAGCTGCTAAAATGTTCGAGATTGCTTCGCTTCGCTCGCAACGACAGGGGCTTCTGCTACCTATCTAAAATGACATCGGAGGGGAGGCTATTGTTTTAGTGGGCCTGAGCTGATTAGAGGTAGTAGTCACCTACTTTCCGCTTTTTTGGAGGTGTGTTAAAGCAGTTGAATCAATTCAAATGTAACGATCCGGAATATGGGTGTTGAGCAAGATATCATCCGTTGGTTAGCGAGCGACAATGGTTTTGTTGTTCAGATAACTGTTTTTGTACTTCTCATTTTAGGTGGGTTTGGTTTCCCTATACCTGAAGATCTGCCGATTCTTCTTGGTGGTGTGGCCGCCTCAAAAGAGATCGTTTCTTTTCATATTATATTTCTTATCTGTTATCTCGGCGTTATGGTTGGCGACCAGATTATGTTCTTTGTTGGTCATCACTTTGGACAACGTCTTTTAGAGGCAGGAACAAAATCTCCATTTTTTCCTTCAATTACTGAAGACAAAGTCAATGAAGTTCGTGAAGGACTGAGAAAACGGCGGCTTTTGTACATATTTATCGGTCGACATCTCTTTCCTATTCGCAGTGTTACTTTTATTACCGCAGGAGCGTTGCGTATTCCATTTTTTGAGTTTTTTTTAGCAGACGCCATTGCTGCATTTGTTAGTGTCAGTTTGATGATTTGGTTAGGAACGATCCTTGGCCAATCCCTCACCCCGGAAATGATCAGCCATGTCGCTAAGCAGGCCCATTATTATGTGATTGGTCTTGTCGCGATTATCTGTCTTATGTACCTTCTAAACCGACAGATTCGAAGAGTGTTTCGCAAAGAAGATACGACGAAGAGCACAATAGTAGACCTTCCATCTGAAGGAGAAGCCTCGGAAATCCGTCTTTCAGATTCAATCCCCAAAGAAGTTAACAATTTAGAGGAAGCACGAACCTTCAAATCGGAGCGTTAAGCTTAGACTAGTGGATAGTTTCCACTGCGGAGGAGGAGAGCACCTCACGAAGTGCCTGACCAAAGGCAGTTCGTAGTGAGGCAGCATGAGTCTCAACCATCCCTCCTGGTGTTTTGACTACCGCTTCATAAATGAGCGCATTGGTCACACCAGCATGATAAATAAAAGCCTCTCTTGCTTCGAGTTGCTGAACAAGTTGCTCCACCGAAGGAAGCCACAAGAAACTTGCTCTGAGCTCTTTTGGGGTAAGGCCCTGAGGATCAACGAGGATTGCAATTCTACTCAGCGTTACACGCTCAGCAACCTCATCGCCGATCTCTGGATGCCAGACAAGACCAGCACGATCAAGATCTAGTGAAAGTCGAATATAATCTTCTAAGTTCATATCCGAGTAACCTATTGAAAGCTTTCCCATAATAACCTCTACAACCTACCCCTATTATACGTTAGCGGAGTACGCTTGTTAAGATAGAAAGCCTCAAGTTATTAATCGGCAGATTTTAGGATTATCGTTAGCGCAGAAACATGATTTAAATTAGGCGGATCTGGCCCTCATTTAACCGTATAAGCATAAAAACCGACGCTTAGTTTAACTTAAATGCAGAAGAAGAAAATGCTCCTGATTTCCCTTTTTTGCTCCTTTTAGAACTGAAGGGACACTTCCCTTAGAAACCAAACCAAGTTTTTGAGAAAACTCCTCGACGCTTTTTACTGCCAACATTCCCATCTCCGGTTTTACCACCCCACCCTTCCCAACAAACTCTCGACCAAGCTCAAACTGCGGCTTTACTAGAACAAGAAGTGAACATGGTCGAGAAAGCACCGTAATCACCGGAGGGAGCACTTTGGTTAAACTAATAAAACTCACATCAATCGTTCCAAAAGTTGGCAGAGGAGATAACGTTAAGGAAGGAAGGTCTCGTGCATGTGTTTTTTCAAACACCACCACCCGTTCATCCTGACGAAGCTTAAAATCAAGTTGATTGTACCCAACATCAATCGCATACACGCGCCTTGCCCCCTGCGCTAGCATGCAGTCGGTAAAACCACCCGTTGAAGCTCCAACATCAATAGCCACAACGTCTTGAAGTGATATTTGAAAATGTAGCAGCGCACCAGCAAGCTTCTCTCCACCCCGACTCACATAGAGCGCGGGAGGTTCTCGGAATCGAACCACCGCCTCAAGAGGCACCGTAGCTCCAGCTTTCGTAACTGGTACCTCATTGACAAGAATGTTCCCAGAGAGAATCTGCGCTGCCGCTTTGGTTCGATTCGATGCTAATCCTAGACGAACAAGAAGCTCGTCAAGACGTTCCCGTTTCTTTGACATAGAGAGATTAAGAGCGCTAGCTTGAAGGAAGAGAAGCCTCTCGTGCTTCTACGAGAGGTGCCTTCTTAAAAACACGCCAACTTTTTAAAAGTCTAAGCGCCTGCTCTAACTGTGGATCTTCTTTCAGCACCTTATCAAGCGGCGCACCCATTGCTTCTCGTGAACTCATTGTCGGTGGCTCTTCTTGGCTTACCTGGTTGTCTTTTTGCTTCTGAGGAGACTCTTTTTTATGCTCTGAGCCTTTCTCTCCTTCTGGCGGAGGCGCCTTTTCTAGCTCTTCTTTTTGTTCTTTACTTTTTGAAGTAGGATTTTTAAACGCACCTGGAAGATCTTTCTCTTTTGTCTCTACCTCTTCTCCCCCCTCAAGCACCTCTTCAAAATCCCCCGGGAAACGCTTTGCAGAAACTTTAATATCAGGGGTAATTCCCTGTGCTTGAATCGAGCGGCCACTCTTTGTGTAATAGAGTGCTGTAGTGAGTCGTAACGCAGCCCCATCATCCATCGGGAGTATCGTTTGCACCGAACCTTTTCCGAAACTCTGCGTTCCTAAAATTAATGCACGACCATCATCTTGAAGAGCTCCAGAGACGATCTCTGATGCTGAGGCGGAACCACCATTAATCAGAACAACGAGAGGATATTCGGGTTCTTCTCCATCATCATGAGCAAAATACTTTTGCTTCTGACTTTCTAAACGACCATCCGTATAGACGATAACCCCTTCTTTTAAAAACAGATCGGCAACACGAATCGCCTCAGTAAGCAGCCCTCCCGGATTATTTCGAAGGTCAATCACCAAACCATGGAGTTTCTTTCCTGGAACTTTCTTCCCAAGATCACGAAGGGCATCAAGAAATTCCTTTGAGGAGTTTTCCTGAAACTGAGCAAGCCGAATCCAACCAAACCCCTCATCGAGCATCCGGTAATAAACGCTTTTTACCTTAATAATGTCACGAATAACGGTAATCGGAAGAAGCCCGGCCTTCCCCTCACGGTGGATAGAGAGGGTAATCGGACTTCCTTTTGGTCCACGCATCATCTTCACCGCATCAACAAGGGTCATATCTCTTGTAAAATCATCGCCGATTTTAATAATTTGATCCCCGGTCTTTAATCCCGATCGCTCCGCAGGTGTTCCCTCAATAGCAGCAACAACCGTAAGAAGACTGTTCTTAATAGTGATCTCTATTCCTAATCCCCCGAACTCACCTTTCGTTTCAACTTTCAGATCTTTATACATGTCAGGTGCAAGATAACTACTGTGGGGATCAAGGGTAAGAAGCATCCCTTTTACCGCCCCTTCAACAAGGGAGCCTATCTTCACCTCTTCGACATAATTTTTTTGAACCAACCCAAGAACATCGGTAAAAGTTTTAAGCGATGCATAGGTATCGCTAATTGGATTCTCTTTCGCTGCGACCTGATGAACAAGGTTCGCTGCAAGAAAAACGGCAACAATTAAGGAGGATACCGCTATGACAAGTTTTCTTTTTGTAACCATCACGTAATCAGACATATTGATTAATTTACCGCTTCTATTATGAAACGGACAATTTTTTCACACTAACGACAAAAAGCCGCGCTGTCTACAAAGTACTCACCGGCATGGTAGCGAGATAATTTCCGATTCCGCTCTATTGCTCATCAAATCGCTAAACAATTAGTGCTCGAAGCTATGACGATCTTCGCTTACCCTCACCTCCTATATCGACAACTTCTGGTTGTTTTTTGAAATAAGAAATAGGGTCTTCTGGTTTTCCTTTAACTCGAAGCTCAAAATAGAAGTTTCTTCCCTTACTATCGGCCTCTCCTAAAATTCCGACCGTTTCTCTCTCTCCAACTATTTTTCCGCTACTTACGATAGAGCTTGCAAGCCGCCCATAGAGCGTATAGTAGCGCTCACCATGGTCAACGATAACCACGTTGCCGTATCCAGGAAGAATATTTGAAAAAATCACCTTCCCCGGAGCCACTGTTTGGACCTTTACCCCTGGGGCGGTGTGAAACTCAAGGCCTTTAATAAAAAGCATATCAACAAACTCTTCATGTCGCTGCTTTCCAAAGCGCCTGACAAGCGTTCCCTCCACCGGCAGACGTAACGTCCCTTTTAACCGCGCAAGACCATTACCAACAAATGGTGGCACCTCACCACTCTGCGGCTTTTCAGGTCGGAGCTCCCTTTCTGCACCGCCCATCATTTTTGCAAGGAGGGTTTCTAACTTATCAGCCATCTCTTCTAATTTCTTAATAGTTGATTCGGATCTCCCCTCTTCAATTTTCAACTTTCGTAGCAGATCTTTTTGGGCCATGAGTTTTGTTTCATATTCTGCCTGCAAATGTGCGGCTTGTTCTAAGTACTGACGATGGGTGTCATTTGTTTGTTTTAATGCATTTTTTTCCTTTTCAAATCGACTGACGAGATCAAGCAAGAGATTTAATTGTTCCTGATCGGCTCGAGCAATGATTTTTAAGTACGTCGCACGCCGAAGCAGATCCGTTGCAGAGGTTGCTTGAAGAAGGTAATTAATCCCCCCCGCACGTCTGCGGAGTTTATAAATGGAGATTAGCCGTTTTCGAATCTGTGCCTCCACCGTGCTTACCTCCACACTTGTTGCCACCACCTGATTGGTCAGCTCTCCCATCTGCTTTTCTAAAATCTTTTGTTCCTGGAGAAGTTCTCCTTTCTCCTTTGTAAGACGAGCAGTTTCACTGGCGAGGTACTCGAGCGAGTGGTTGATCTGTTCTTTTTTGTTTTTTATAAGTTTTAAGGTTTTTTCTTCGCGATCAATTTTTTCGTGCACATTGCGAAGTCGATTTTGAAGCTCCCCTTGGGTAGCTTGTTCTTGGGCATACCCACGGACGGGGAGGAGAGCAGAAAATAGCGTTAAGATTAAGTAGAGCGCTATTTTTTTTGAATACAGAGGGTACGCAGAGGGCACAGAGGAGCGCAGAGGAAGAAAATTATTACCTTTTTTCCTCTGCGTTCCTCTGCGCTCTCTGTGAATCCTCTGTGTTAAAAAAAAATAACGCATGAACAATTCACTTAGCTAAACCTTCACTTAAACATCGAGAAACTGCCGAAGCGCAAAAAGACTTCCCACAGCACCGATGACAACCCCGATAAAGACAATAAATGCGATCGATGCCGCACTAAGAAACGAGATCTGTGAAAGAGACACTCCAAGTACCATCGAACGCTGAAGTTCATAGTTTACAAAGAAATACGCACAAGAAAGGAGCAAAACTGCGGCAACCGAACCCACCGCCCCTTGAATAACCCCACCGATAAGAAATGGAACTCGAATGAAGGTATGTGTTGAGCCTACAAGCTGCATGATCTCAATTTCATCTCGGCGGGAATAGATAACGAGTTTAATCGTGTTTGCAATAAGAAAGATAACGGTAGCTAGAATCGTCATCAAAATTACAATTCCAAAAAATCGAAAAACCTTTAAAAATCCCTGCACCTTTCCTACCCACTCACTCCCGTAGACAACCTCATCGACGATACTCTCCTCACGAAGTTTCTCAACCACGGTCTCTACCTGATTAATTCCTACCTCATCTGGATGGAGCATAAGATCCACGGATGCAGGTAAAGCGTTCTCTTTCTCAAGAACAGCAAGAAACGAGGAGTCACGCCCGACCTGTCCGCGAAGACTCTGCAGGGCCTCCTCTTTCGATACATATTTAACACTACGCACACTTGACCAATGTCCAAGCTCTGAAACAAACCCCTCAACCGCATCTTGCGGAGCACCACTTTTTAAAAATACCGTCACTTCTAGACTACTGCCGATGTTAGAAATAATCCGGTCTGTGTTTTTTAAAAACAGTAAGAACCCAGAAAATAAAAAGAGCGAGATTGCAATCGTAATCACAGTAATCGTATTACTCATCGGTAACGCAAAGAGTGTTTTTACCCCTTGCTGAAGGTAGTAGAGCGGCAAGGCCCCACCAGTCATAATCGGCAATGGTTTTTCATCTTTCCAATACTCGGTAAGAAACCCTCGACCATACTCGGTGCGAACTTCAGGAACGTGAAATTTCTTCTCCTCACTCATTGCCTACCCTTTAGGGTGTAAAAAATCGCCGATCAGTTTTCCCTGATCAAGCACCAATGTTCGCTTATTCATCTCCTCAATTAATGTCAGGTTATGGGAAGCAACAAGCACGGTCGTGCCACACTCACACGCTTCAACAAGAAGTTGAAACACCGCAAGGGTCATATCGGGATCGAGATTTCCTGTAGGCTCATCTGCTAAGATTAGCTGCGGACGACTCACTAAGGCACGTGCGATTGAAACCCTTTGCTGTTCTCCACCAGAGAGCGTTTGTGGAAGGGAGTGAATGCGATCTTTCAGCCCTACAGCGGCAAGCATCTTATAGGCGCGCTGTTCACGCTCTCGTTTATTGACACCAATTACTTCAAGGGCAAAAGCAACATTTTCAAGAACCGTTCTTGTCTGGAGAAGTTTATAGTCTTGAAAAATAACGCCGATCTTTCTTCGGAGTTGGGAGATCCCTGATCGCGGAATAGAATTTAAATTTCTTCCACCAACAACCACCTGGCCACGACTCGCTTGCTCCTCTGCAAAGAGCAGCTTCAGAAGGGTCGACTTTCCAGCACCACTGGCTCCAGCAATAAAGATAAACTCTCCGGCTTGCACCTGAAAATCGATGCCTCGAAGAGCTGCCTGATTCGGTGGGTAGACCTTGTCTACATGGTAAAACTTAATGAATTCGCCTTGCAAGGTGCTTCAATCTTTTACTTGGTTCCTATCCGACCCGATTTCAGCACCACCTGCAAGTTTAAATCTTTTCCACAGCTAAAGATTTTTGTTACAGGACTGCCTGGTTTCACCGTCGATGTATAGGTATGATAGAGCGCTCGTGAACCAGACGCAGTATATCCTTCAACCGCGTAACTGACACTCACCGCGTCTCCTTGAGTGGTATTACTGACGACCACCTCACACCGTCCATCCTTGAGTTTATGAATACTTGCGCTGACCGGACTTTGAGTGTCTCCAGCTGCTTCTCCAGCTGCATTAAGATTCGTTGCTGCGTTTTTTTGAAATTGCCCAGTACTTGCAATCACTCCTGAACGGATTTTGTTTCCTGAAACAGGTTCATTTTTCTTATTCGGTGCTTGCTCTTGAGCACCTACAAAAGTTGGGGCACACAAACCCCATACACTGAGCATAAGCATGCAGTGAATAAACATACTGCATAAAAAGCTAGGCCTAACGCCCCTCTGAAATTTATCTGATCGCATAAATCTGTCCCTAACTTTAAATACTGACTATTTCCTAGAAACATATGCTACCAACATAAAACCGCACGGACAAGTGAGAAGTTACGCGAAGCGATCACCGAAAGTGATCAAATCCAGCTTTTAAACCCTTCTGAACTAACCATTCCGTAACGCTTACCCGATTTCTACTAGAAACAAGAAGAGAAATAGGACTTTCTTCTCGGGAAATTACGGAACCAATCCGAAACACACCTCCCTGGTTTTCGCCCTGAAACGCCGCGATTTTTGTGCGCATCGTCTGTGGTGCAGTAAAAAGAAGTTGATAATCTTCACCCCCGGTTAGGGCTAACGTCGAATCCACTCCATATTTTTCATACCCAGAAAATATCGGAAGATCCAAAAGGGAGATCTCCAAACTGACATTACTCTGCCTCGCGATATGCGAGGCATCTTGAAAAAGCCCATCACTGAGATCGATCATTGCATTAGCACAATGATTTTCAAGAAGGTATCGTCCGAGCTGAACTTGTGGCCACGGTCTTTGGTGCGCTAAGAGTGCTTGCTGAGAAATTGATGGCTCAATTTCTTCCTCTTTAATCTTCCTCTCTAAGATCATCAAACCAAATGAAGCTGCTCCAATCTCTCCGCTCAACCAAAGATCATCTCCAACGTTTGCTCCCTGACGCATCCGCGGTGGACCCAGAGAACTTCCAATCACCGTTGATGAAAAAGAATTTATCGGAGCCGCTACGGTATCTCCCCCAATAATGGTTAGTTGAAACTCTTTTGCTGCCTCATCCAGTCCATCATAGAGGTTCTCAATCCAAGAAAGATCAGTATCTGGCTTTAATTGAGCCGTAATCAACGCCCACTGAGGCATGCCCCCCATGGCGGCAATATCACTTATCGAGACACTAAGAAGCTTCCAACCGATATCCGCAGGAGGGGAAAAATCAGTTCGAAAGTGCACCCCTTCTACCATCGCATCGGTAGTAAAGAGTTGGTAGCCATTCTCACCTGGCACTGGCACCACCGCACAATCATCTCCCACACCCATAACTCCCTTTGGAGGTATGATCTTTTTCGTAAGATAATCAATCAGTGCAAATTCACCAAGATCTGTAATTTTTTTCATCGGCGGAGATCTATAAAACTAACTAAAAATGATACGGCTCTCCATCTACAAAATATCGTCTAGGAACCCGAAGGTTGGTAGAGGTCAACACCTCATGAGGCACGGTTGAAGCTCTCTTCGCTACTTCGTTTACCGTAATACATTCATCTCCTTGCGATCCGATCAGCATTACCTGATCGCCGTTGTACGCCTCATCCTGCCCGATATTTACCATCATCTGGTCCATACATACGGCCCCGATGATCTGATACCGTTTTCCACGAATAAGTGTGGAGCCAATATTTGAGAGATTTCGAAAATACCCATCTCCGTATCCAACAGGAATGGTAACCACCCGGGTATCCACAGGAGCGGTCCAGTTTCTGCCGTAGCTAACCGAGTCACCCTTTTTTACCACTTTGAAATAAACGACCTTTGAATGAAGTGACATCACCGGCGAAAGGGGGAGGAGGCTACTCATCTCCTCTGTAGGGTAAACCCCATAGAGCGAGACTCCGGTTCTAACCATATCAAGATGACTTTTTTGAGACCGAAGCATTCCTGCAGAGTTTGCAATGTGACGACAGATCTTCTTTGGAAACTGTTTTTCATATGGAGCAAGAACTTCTAGAAAGCGAGAACGCTGAGTATCTGTAAAACTCTGATCTTCACTCTCTGCCATAGCAAAATGAGAAAACACTCCGATAATATCGCAATGTTTACAACTGAGTGCTTTTTCAAAAAGGCTCCCCGCCGTATAGTAATGAACCCCAACTCGCTCCATTCCGGTATCAATCTTTAAATGAACCTGAGCTCTCTTTCCTAATTTCTCTGCAACGGATTCGATCGCTTCAAGTTTACTAACAGAGCTTGCTGTAATCTGGAGTTCATACTGAAGAAAGTGCTGAATCTGATCACCAAAGATTCCACCAAAAACAAGTATCGGTGCGGTAATGCCGCTTTGACGAAGCTCAATCCCCTCCTCTACTAAGGCAACCCCGAAACAATCAACACCACACTTTTCAAGGTACTTCGCACACGGAACAAGCCCATGCCCATAGGCGTTTGCTTTCAGCACCGCCATCACCGAAGCAGGAGCAGAAAACCGCTTTAACGCTAAATAATTCCTAGCAAGCGCACTTAGATCAACATCCATCGCTGTGGGGCGAAGATCGAGCGGGGAGAATTCTTGCTTCATTTTTTTGGATCTCTTTTTAGTTAAAAATGAATGCCTGGATTGGCAAGTGTCATCCCCGCTCTCGCGGGGATGACAATAAATTAGTATACACAAATCCTTAACTCAATAGTTAAAACAACACCGTAATCAAGGAAAGTGCACCTAGAATATGCATTTGAAAGAAGAATTTTATAATGAAACAGGAGGCTCGCACCTAATTTAAAGCGACGAGCGTGGCGACCTACACTTGTTGTAGGCCGCCACGACTCATCTTACCTCCAGTCCCAGTAGTTTATGGCGCCGCGGAGCAGTGCGCGGTGCCAGCCGGATCCTCCGCGGGAACTTCCTCTGCCTCGACGTTCCTCTCGTTGCCGGGGAAGCGTACCGCAATAGTCCCTGGTTCGATCAAAAAAACGAGATTCCCATCGGGGACCCGGAGGGTAAATACTTGAGGAATGACCAGAAAGAGGATCAGATCGAGATTGTACCGCACAAACGAGATCCGTTGGTCCTCAGGGTCCCCCGGAAGGTATGGTCGATGCTTCGCAGCAAGTGCGTTTGCAACCTCTTTGGCGTCTGTGACGCGGATAATTGCTCTGTTTGCCTCCTCATCGCCGCCCAATTCTCGAAGGAGAATGCTCACTGGCTTTCCACGAGGAGGAAAGGCATCACAGAACGGCGTTGCTCGTTCCAGCCGCCCATACTCACGGGGAACGCCCCGACACATCGCATGAATGCGGCTCCCACCGAGCTGAAACCCTACTGGCTGCGATAGAGTCGCATCCCCAGTTATCGGAATGCCTCGAAGAACAGACCGATCTGAAATACTCACATCAACACAATTGTAACCCTGCTTCGCGCCCATTATTCTACGCTCCTTCGCTGAAAATGCCACCACTCAATCCTGATTGTCACGCCACAACCCGGATATGAAACCGCGACAAAACCTTGTTTGCCTCACTGTTTCACACTCAGCTTTTTACTCAGTGTGAAACCACGTGCACAACTTCTGCCCAACTTAAAAACTTATGGTTCGTAGGAATTGTTAGTATCTTGTTAAAGATCAGAAAAAGAAAAGAAAAAGCAATGCTCAACAAGCATTCCAAATTAACTTGAAGGAAAAAGATAACATTTTGGACTAGATTCGTAAAGAAAACAATCGGGAGAGCTCTAGAGCCTCTAACAAAATGAATGACCCCCGCCTGTCGTTGCG
>CAZDIO010000150.1:0-19801 GCA_964505555.1 uncultured Bdellovibrionales bacterium | reverse complement strand
TTGCTTCGCTCCGCTCGCAACGACAGGAGGGTTACTGTCAATAAGATTCCTTATCTTAGTTCCTGTCCATAAAAGCCATTCTCACCCTTCCCGTTTACCGGTAATCGTAATTCTTGAAGGATAGCGATCGATATAGGCTTTTACAGCTTTGCCCCGTTTGTGGATCTCTTGGAGGGCAAGGAGGATGTCATCTTTCTTTATGTTTACCTTCTCTACCACCTGCTGATGGAGCAGTTGAAGCTCTTCAAGAAGGGAGACAAGAGCGGTGTCCTCTATTTGGTGTTCGTTCCTTTCAAATCGCTCCTGCCAGAGGCGAAAGTTGTTTAGGTAACTTTCAAGATTTTCTTCTAGGTGCTCTAAGGTGGATTCTTCGACAAGAACGAGCACTTTCTTTGCGCTCGTAAGTAAGGCTTCAAGCTCTTCTTTTTCTGATTCTTTCAAGAAACTACTGCCTTTTCTCTATACTGCAGTAACGTTAAAACCACAGTCTACGTAGTGGATCTCTCCCGTAACTGCTCGAGAGAGGTCACTGACAAGATATACTGATGAAGCCCCAACATCTTCAATCGTTGTTAGCCTCTTCATAGGAGCGCGCGCTTCAAACATCGCAAGGAGCGCTCGAAAGTTTGATATTCCTGAAGCTGCTAACGTTCGTATTGGCCCAGCAGAGATTGCGTTTACCCGCACTCCATCTTTTCCAAAATCTACCGCTAACTCTCGCACTGCTGCTTCAAGTGCGGCTTTTGCAACCCCCATCACTTTGTAATTGGGAACTACCTTCTCAGCACCGTAGTAAGTCAAACTAAGAATCGAACCACCGTGCTTCATTAATGGATAGGCTCTGCTTGAAACAGCGATGAGCGAGTAACAACTTACATCAAGCGCAAGCCGAAACCCCTCTCGTGATGTCTTATGAAACTCCTCTTTAAGATCTTCCCCGTGAGCATAGGCTACGGAGTGAATAACAAAATCGAGCCGACCCCACTGTTTTTTTACCTCTTCAAAAACTTTGTCGAGCTCCTGATCGTTTTGAACATCACACTGGAGAATAAGTTCCGAATTGAGGGATTCTGCGAGTGGGGTAACCCGCTTTTCAAGCGCTTCGTTAAGGAAGGTAAATCCGAGTTTCGCACCGTGCTCGTGACAAGCTTGAGAGATGCCCCAGGCTATGCTCTTTTGGTTTGCAAGCCCAAAAACAAGACCATACTTGCCGTCAAGCAGTTTCATGAGAAGCAGCTTCTTTCTTTGCTCTGCCCGTTCTCACTACTCGGCGTTTCTTCTTCTCTTTCTTCTCGGAAACCACTGCTGAGGATGACTCAACAAATTCAATCATCGCAAGTTGAGCCTTATCCCCTTCACGCTTTCTGGTTCGAATCACACGAGTATAGCCACCAGAGCGTTCATTATAACGCGGTGCTAGATCTTCAAAAAGCTTATGCACGACCGTTCTCTTCTTCGTATCAAATGAAACCTCTCTGTTGACAGGCATCAGATAGGCGATCGCTTGACGCCGTGCAGGGAGGGTTCCCTTCTTTCCGAGGGTAATGAGCCGGTCTGCTACCCGTCGTAGAGCTTTTGCCTTGGTAATCGTTGTTTCTATCCGTTCATGTTGAATGAGGGATGTTGCTAAATTTCGAAGCAACGCCCGACGATGACTGGGGCTTCTCTCGAGTTTTTTCCAAGCTTTTCCGTGTCTCATGACTTCCTGCTAATCCATTCGTTACGTTAGAGAGATGCTGAACTTCCACTTGATGAATGTTCCGAGAGCTTATCAAGCTCATGACGTGGTGGAAAATTCTCAAGCCTCATCCCCAAAGAGAGTCCCATCTCAGTTAAGATCTCTTTAATTTCATTAAGTGACTTACGACCAAAGTTCTTTGTTCGAAGCATCTCTGCTTCAGATCTTTGAACAAGTTCTCCAATGTACTTAATATCTGCATTCTCTAAACAGTTTGCTGAGCGCACACTAAGTTCAAGCTCATCAATTCTTCGAAAGAGGTTCTCATTGAGCCGTGGCTTCTCTTCAACGACGTGATGAACCACTTCTTCAACAACCTCTTCGATCCCGGTAAAGACCCCAAGCTGATCTCGTAAAATATACGCAGCTCCCTTCACCGCATCTTCTGGAGAGATACTTCCATCGGTCCATACCTCGAGGGTGAGTTTGTCGTAGTCAGTTCGTTGCCCAACACGTGCGTTTGTTACCACGTGGTTGACCTTACGAATTGGTGAAAACACGGCATCAATCGGAATCGTTCCAACAGGAGTCGCTTCCTCTTTGTTTCCTTCTGCCACCACATAGCCACGACCGTTTCGAGCCGTTAGTTCCATTGAAAGCGATCCCTCTTCATTCAGAGACGCGATATGGAGTTCAGGATTAATAACTCTGACGTTAATATCTCCCGTAATCATCCCTGCGGTCACAACGGTAGGTCCTTTTACATCAAGGCGCAACGTAGCGCTGTCTTTGTCACCAAGTTCAAGAACTACCTGCTTAAGATTCAACACAATCTCAGTGACGTCTTCAATACAACCAGGGATCGTGGAAAATTCATGTTTCACCCCTTCGATTCGTACTGCGGTAACCGCTGCTCCTGGAAGTGAGGAGAGCAAAATTCGTCGCAGACTATTACCAAGAGTAGCTCCATAGCCGCGCTCAAGAGGTTCTGCAACAAACTTCCCGTAGATACCACCGGTGTTCCCCTCAAGCTCGAGGCGACGTGGTTTAATAAAATCTTTTAAGAAATTACCTTTAATAATGCTTCGATGCGTTTCCATGCCTATTCTATCTCGTGCCCTTTATTGGCCTATGGCCTTATTGGTAATAAAAAATCTCTTCAACCATGAACTGGCTTCGAACGTTACTTCGAATACAATTCAACGATTAACTGTTCCTTCATTGGATGCGTAATCTGCTCTCTTGTTGGAAGTGCGCGCACAGCAACCTGGTAGTTTGATTTATCAAGTTCGAGCCACTCTGGAACTCGTCTTCCCTCAGCCGCAGCAAGAGACTCATTGATTCGAGTTAACGGACGACTTTTCTCCCGAACACTAATCGTATCCCCCGGCTTTACCGGATAAGAGGCGATATTTAGCTTCTTGCCGTTGACCATAAAGTGGCCATGACTAATGAGTTCACGGGCTTCTCGTCGTGAGGAGGCAAACCCTGAGCGATAGACCATATTATCAAAACGACTTTCCAACGAGACCAGTAAGTTTTCGCCGGTTACGCCTTTTTTCCGCTCAGCGGTTTCAAAGAGTGTTCGAAATTGCCGCTCGAGCAATCCATACATCCTCTTCACCTTCTGTTTTTCTCGAAGCTGTACTTTAAACTCAGAAAAACGCCCGCGCATCTTTGCATGCTGCCCAGGTTGTCCCTCTCGTCGCTCAATGGCGCACTTATTTGAAAAGCAGCGATCACCCTTAAAAAATAGCTTCTCGCCTTCGCGTCGACACAACCGACAAACTGGCCCAATATACCGTGCCATCTCTTACTCCTTCCTTTCCTTAAAGCTTTCCCTTAAAATTTTTCTCCAGATCACACATCATACACGGCGTCGTTTTGGAGCTCGACATCCGTTATGTGGAATTGGAGTGATATCTCGAATCGATGTAATCTGTAATCCGGCTGCCTGAATGGAACGTAACGCGGACTCACGTCCAGAGCCCGGTCCATCAAGACGAACTTGCGCTTGTCTCATCCCGTTTTCAATCGCTAACTTTGCTGCTGCTTGAGCTGCAATTTGCGCCGCAAACGGAGTAGACTTTCTTGAACCTTTGAAACCGTGACAACCAGCACTTGACCAACTCACCACATTGCCCGTCATATCAGTAATCGTGATTACCGTGTTGTTAAACGTTGAACGAATAATAACGATCCCAACGGGAACGCTCTTTTTCTTCGTTTTTCGTTTTTTTACTGTCTGCGGTTGTTGTTCTAAATCTTCTGCCATCTAATTCCCTGCTAAGTTCTTAGTAAATAGAGCCTAGGGTTACTATCATAAACTTAATAAAAATGTAAGCGGTCGGAAATTCTTACTTTTTTCCAGCAATTAATTTGCCTTTTCTGGGTCCTTTCCTTGTTCTGGCATTGGTATGGGTTCGTTGCCCCCGAACAGGAAGGTTCTTTCGGTGACGAAGTCCCCGATAGGTTCCTAGGTCCATAAGTCGCTTGATATTCTGTCCAATTTCTCGACGAATATCCCCCTCTACCGAATAGTTGGCATCGATAATCTTTCGGATCTTTCCGATCTGCTCCTCATTAAGGGCATCAGATCTGAGGTTCGGATCGATGTTTGCTTCCTTTAGGATCTTCTTCGACGTAGTTTTTCCGATACCGACAAGGTAACTTAAGGCGACTTCAATTCGCTTATTTCGTGGTAAATCAACACCTGCAATACGTGCCATCTAGTTTCTTCCTCTTTCCTTACTAATTAAACGTTATCAACCCTGTCGCTGTTTGTGCTTGGCTGAACGTGTACAAATAACATAGAGCACCCCTTTTCGTTTTACGACCCGACAGTGCTCACACATTTTTTTTACTGATGCTCTTACTTTCATTTCCTGCTCCTTAATTAAATCTTTTGTAACCGTTCACGGTTACCATCTTTTCTCTTCTACGGCCTACTCAGCACATAGGGTTTCCCATCTGTTATCGCCACCGTGTGTTCAAAGTGGGCTGCATAACTCTTATCCCGCGTTACCGCTGTCCATCCGTCGGCGAGCACCTTTGCCTCAGCACTGCCCGCGGTAACCATAGGCTCTATAGCTAATACCATACCCTCTCGTAAAACTCGACCCTGCCCCCGAACTCCGAAATTAGGCACATGGGGCGGTTCATGCATCGCTCTTCCTATGCCATGGCCGACAAACTCACGCACAACCGAGAATCCATTCCCCTCTACCCGGCTCTGCACGGCAGCGGAGATATCTCCAATTCTATTTCCGGCCACACATTGGGAAATTGCGTCCTCCAGCGCCTGTTCTGTAATGGAGAGAAGCTTTTTTGCCTCTGTGGAGATCTCCCCTACGGCAACGGTAAGCGCTGAATCACCAAAATACTCCTCATACACACAGCCATAATCGATGCTCACGATATCTCCCGACTTGAGCGGAACTTTATTAGGCACCCCGTGAACGATCGCTTCATTGACCGATGCACAGATTACCCCTGGAAAAGGTTCTACTCCTCGAGAACTTGAGGGGTAACCAAGGAATGCCGCCTTTACCCCTTTCTCTTTGGTAATCTCCCTTGCACGCTCATCAAGGTCCGCCGTCGTTACCCCAGGCCGTACCATCTGGGAAAGGGCTTGCAACACCTCAAAGACGATCATGTTTGCTCGCCGCATCACTTCAACTTCTGTGGGCGACTTTAACTGAATCGTCATACCAAGCCCGATACCACCTGGGCGACCTTCTTAGAAATCTCTTCTATATTTCCTGATGCATCTACTCGACGCAAAAAACCAAGCCGATCATAAAATTCAATAAGCGGCTTCGTCTCTCGCTCGTAGACCCGTAAACGCTCTAACTGCACCTGCTCATCATCATCAGCACGACCCTGTTCATTCCGACGGATTGCAAGTCGCGTTCGCAAATCCTCCTCACTTACTTGAAACAACAACACCCCAGAAAGTGCGGTGCCTTTTCCTTCAAGCATTCTCTGCAACGCTTGCGCCTGTCCAACCGTACGTGGAAAACCATCGAGAATATACCCAACCTTACAATCCTCTTCCTCTACTCGCTTCTCGATGAGACGCACGATGAGATCATCGGGAACAAGCTGACCACTGTCTAAAACCGACTTTACCTGAAGACCAAGTTTTGAGCCGCTTGAAACAGCTGCTCGCAACATGTCGCCGGTACTAATATGCGCAAGATCTTTATCGTTAGCGATAAGCTTTGCTTGCGTACCTTTCCCCGCTCCCGGTGGGCCCAAAAATACAAGTTTCATTGCCCATTACTCCTTTCTATTAACAGGCACCCCGTTCTATCGTTGAATTAAGCGTCCCCGTGACTGCATTCCACGTGCTGAGACACGAACCTTCCCAGGACTCTTATTCATAAAGCCTTCATAATTTCTGGCAACGATATGCGATTGCAACTGCGAAACGGTATCAAGCGTAACACCGACAACGATCAACACCGCGGTTCCGCCAAACACTTGAGCAAAAACTCCCGCTCCCATATTGGTATAGAAAACTTGGGGCACAATACAAATTGTGGCCACATAGAGCGCACCCCAGAAGGTAAGCCGGGTAAGAACAGCATTTAAAAAATTGGCGGTATCTTTTCCAGGACGAACCGTAGGGATGAACCCACCGTTTTTCTTTAGATTTTCTGCGATTTTTTCCGGATCAAAGACCAGAGATGTATAGAAGTAACAGAAGAAGATAATCAATCCTCCATAAATTGATTCTCTTACCCAATCATTGTGTTCAATATACTCACTAAGGAGTGGGACATTTCCAAACTTGGCGATCATTCCCACAAACACAAGGAGCATCGAAGCAAAGATCGGCGGAATAACACCACTGGTGTTGAGTTTTAGGGGCAGATGTTGCGTAGTTGCTTGCGTCATCCGCCGACCCATCGCTCGTTTTGGATATTGAACCGGAATCCGTCTCTGCGTTCTCTCTACAAAGACAATAAAGGTCACAATGGCAATGCCAAATACCAATAAGAAGAGCACACTTCCAGGACTCAGTTCGCCGGTTTGCATTAAGTCAAACGTTCCTGCAAGAACCGCTGGCATTCTGGCAACAATACCTGCAAAGATAATTAAACTAATTCCGTTTCCAATGCCGCGCTCGGTGATCTGTTCTCCAAGCCACATAATAAACGCTGTTCCTGCTGAAAGTGTCGCCATGGTTACAAGTCGAAACTTCCAACCGGGATCAGCAACAACCCCTTGTGCTTCAAGACCAACACTAATCGCAAAACCGTGCGCCAGAGAGAGAAAGATCGTCCCAATACGGGTATAGCGGGTAATAGTTCGTCGTCCGGTGTCTCCCTCTTTTGAGAGCTCTTCAAGATGCTTAATGGTGTGAGAACCGATCTGCATGACAATTGACATGCTGATATAAGGAGCAATTCCTAGAGCAAAAACAGAAAAATGCTCAAGCGCACCACCTGTAAACATATTAATCAAACCATAGAGAGAGCCGGAAGCGTCTTGAAAAAGACTCTTCAGCCGCGCAGCATCAATGCCTGGCGTAGGAACAAATACGCCGATCCGGTAGATGACAAGCATCAACATCGAGAAAAGAATTCGTCGACGAAGTTCAGGAATCTTCGCCGCGTCTTGAAATCCTCCAATCATGAACCATCTCCAGCACTGTCGTTGTGAGTGTCCGGAATTCCCGGCTCGCAACAACAATATCCATGCAATTACTGATAACGACTGTTATTAACGTTCCTTCAACACCCAACAACAGAAGGTTGGCTACTTAATGATAACGACTTGCCCACCCGCTGCTTCGATCGCTGACTTTGCTGAGGCGGAAAAAGCGTGAGCTTCAACTTTCACCTTCCCTTTCCACTCCCCTCCCCCAAGCACCTTTACTGGAATCTTCGGATTGCGAATGATCTTCCTAGAAACAAGCTCGGCAACGGTGATATCTCCGCCTGCAGTAAAAAGCTCTGTCAGGCGCTTAAGCGACACGAGTTGATAAACATTCTCGCCATTAATTTTCTTTCTTGAGGTGAAACCATACTTTGGCAAGCGTCGATGAAGGGGCATCTGTCCACCTTCAAACCCCCTACGAACTCGTCCACCACTTCGTGCGGTCTGCCCCTTTCCTCCACGGCAGCAGGTCTTTCCATGACCTGAACCTTCGCCGTTGCCGACGCGTTTTCTTCGCTTCCGAGCACCAGGATTTGGTGCAAGCCCCGAAAGGCCGATTGTATTTTCTGAACTCATAATTATTTTGTCTCCTTACCAGTTCGACCTTCACCTGCGGCTCGCACAGACACAAGGTGAGAAACTGATTGCACCATGCCAATGATTGAGGGATTAAGCTCATGCTCTACTGATTGCCGAATCTTTCTTAATCCAAGCGCTCGAAGAGTATCACGCTGCGTGCGTGGGAATTTTATTGGGCTTCTGGTCTGGGTTACAATTATTTTCTTTGTTGCTGCCACGTTCTTTACTCCTTAAGTGCCGTATGGGCGATACTCGAGATTCTCAAGGGTCATTCCTCGACGGGAGGCGACCTCTTCGGGATACTCAAGCTGGAGTAATCCTTCAAATACCGCAGCTAAAATATTGTGTGGGTTCTGAGCACCAAGCGATTTGGTGAGGATATCTCTAATTCCCGCCCGCTCGAGCACGCTTCGAACGGCGCTTCCTGCGATTACACCGGTTCCCGGTGAAGCTGGCTTCAAAAGCACTCGCGCTGAACCGGAGTGCCCAATAACCTCATGAGGAATGGTCGTTCCCACAAGCGGCACAGAAATTAATGCCTTTCTTGCAGACTCACCAGCCTTTCGAATAGCATCAGGAACTTCATTTGCCTTTCCTAATCCATAACCGACATGCCCAGCTTCATCACCAAGCACAACGAGTGCGCTAAAACTAAAGCGCCGACCACCTTTTACAACTTTTGCAACTCGGTTTACATGCACGACTTTTTCAACAAGTTCGCCGCACTTGTCTGACTTTACTTTCTTGTGTGTTGGTCGAAAATACTTAGCGCCCATTGATTCCTTTCTTTGTTCTCAAACGTTCCTTAAAATCGAAGTCCTTTTTCTCGTGCTCCCTCTGCTACCGCTTGCACCCGCCCGTGGTAGAGATAGCCATTACGATCAAAAACTACATCTTCAATGTTTTTCTCTTTAGCAAGAACCGCGATCTTTTCGCCGAGCATTTTAGCTCCCGCAACTGAACGTGCCTGTTTTTCAGGCAATGAAAGTGCCTTCGTAGAAACGGTAAGCAATGTTCGACCACTCTGATCCGAGATTAGCTGTGCATACGTATGACGTAAGCTGCGATAGACACAGAGCCGTGGTTTCAAGTCACTGCCTTGAATCTGCTTTCGAACTCGGCGCTTGCGCACAAGCCGACTCGTTCTTTTAATATCTTTATTAACAGACATATCTCCTCTATTTCTTTCCTGCTTTTCCAGCCTTGGTCTTGATCACCGTTCCTTTGAAACGGATCCCCTTCCCCTTGTATGGCTCTGGGGGACGAAGTCGAATTATCTTTGCGGCTGTTTCGCCAATAAGCTGTTTGTCTGCGCTCTCGAGCCGAACCCAACTCTCTCGCCCTTCCTTCACAACGGAAGCTTTTACGTTCTGAGGCACTTGAAATTCAATTGGATGTGAGTATCCCAGAGCCAAGTTAAGATTCTTTCCACTCATCTCTGCACGATATCCAACACCAATCAGCTCCAACTCTTTTACATAGCCTTCAGAAACTCCGATCACCATGCCACTGAGTAAGGCCCTTTCAAGGCCATGAAACGCATTGACGCTTTTTGTCTCTGGGGCATCCTTCTTTGGTGCAAGAAGAATCTTCCCGTCAACAACTTTTGCTTCAATCTCTGGACGAAGATTGCGCTCAAGCTTCCCTTTTGGTCCATCAACTTTCACAAGCTGGCCAGCAACTTCTGCTTTCACCCCTTTGGGGATCGTTACCGGCATTTTTCCAATTCGTGACATAAATATTTCCTACTTTAGAAAATCGAACAGATCAGCTCACCACCAACACCTATCTTTCGTGCTTCACGGTCTGTAAGCACTCCCTGTGAGGTAGAAACAAGCATTACCCCAAGCCCACCTTTGTGATGAGGAATGCTATCCTTGGCTACATAGACTCGCTTTCCCGGCTTACTAATTCTGGAGATCTCTCGAACCACCGGTGTGCCGTACTTCGTATAACGAAGATAAATTTTAATCGCTGGCTTGTCATTTTCATCGGTAACCGCCTCATAACGCGAGATATACCCCTCGTCAGCAAGCACCTTTAAAATTCTCTCTTTCTCTCGAGACGCTCCCACCATTGTTGTGGGATGACCCGCAAGCTGTGCGTTCCTAATTCTTGTAAGAAGATCTGCTATTCTATCCGTTGTCATAATACTTTCTCTCTTTTGATCACCAACTTGCCTTTGTCAGACCAGGAATCTCCCCTCGAAGCGCTCGCTTTCGCAAACACAATCGACAAAGTTTAAATTTTCTGTAAAACGCCCGCGACCTACCACAACAGAGACACCGCGAATATTGACGCACTTTAAATTTTGGCTTTCTTGCAGCTTTAACTCTAAGAGATTTCTTTGCCATATTAATCTATCACTACCTTACCCTTACCTTTGTAAGTTCATCACCCTATGCGGCTTTTGCTCCTTCCGATGCTTTTCGAAAAGGAAGTCCCATGTATTCTAAAAGAGCCAACCCCTCTTCGTTCGTGTTGGCTGTCGTTACAAAACTTATATTCAAACCACGAATCTTCGTTTTATCGAGATCGATTTCAGGAAAGATAATCTGCTCAACGAGACCCAGGCTATAATTTCCTCTCCCATCAAAAGAGCTTCGTGAAATTCCACGAAAGTCTCGCACCCGGGGAAGCCCAATGCTGACGAGCCTATCAAAAAACTCATACATCTTTGCACGACGCAGCGTTACCGAAGCCCCAATCGCCTGACCTTCTCGTAACTTGAAGTTTGCAATAGATTTTCGTGCTTTGCGAATGACCGGTTTTTGTCCAGTAATCCGTGTTAAATCATCTACCGCTCCATCAATCGCCTTACCATCAACAACCGCCTCTCCAACTCCCATATTCAGAACGATCTTTTCAAGCCGAGGCACCTGAAGGACGTTCTTGTAACCAAACTGCTTGGAGAGTTTAGGAACAACCTCCTTGCGATATGTTTCTTGTAGTCTCGTAAGCTTATTTGTTTTCACACTTCCTCTCCATCACAAAGCATTCTGACCTACACATCAATCTGTTCAAACTTTTTTGTCTTCGGGTGGAGAAATCCTCGCACCTTTCGTCCATCAGTAAGAGTAGACATCTTCAGTTTTACTGGCCTTTTTGCCTCTTCACTGTAATACATAACGTTCGAGATATGGACGCTTCCTTCTTTTTCAATAATGCCCCCAGCATCATTTGCAGAAGTTTTTCGTTTATGGCGCTTAATCATATTCACGCCTTCAACGATGACACGATTTCGCTTGGGGAGAATTCGTAAAACTTTCCCGGTAGCACCTTTTAAAGTCTTATTCTTTTTCTTGTTCCCTCCAACAATGACCATCACGGGATCCCCGACACGAAGCCGATTGGAGAGTTCAGAACGAATAATTGCCTGACCAAGATTGCGTGCGCCTTTTTTTGCACCCGCTCTGGCAACAGAAGCCATACTCATAGTTAGAGCACCTCCGGCGCTAATGAAATAATCTTCATAAAATCTTTTCCTCGAAGCTCTCGCGCAACAGGGCCAAAGATACGGTTTCCGATCAGTTCCTTTTGCGCGTTAATAAGCACTGCTGAGTTGTCATCAAAGCGAATATACGATCCATCTGCACGAGAGATCTCTTTACTCGTTCTCACCACGACAGCGCGGTACACCTCACCCTTTTTTACCTTGGCATTCGGAATTGCTTCCTTCACGGAAACCACAATCTGGTCCCCCACACTGGCATACCGCCGAGTGGAACCTCCAAGAATGCGGATACAAAGCACCTTTCGTGCTCCTGAATTATCCGCCACATCTAATACTGTCTCCTGTTGAATCATAAAACCCGTCTGCTAGTTTTTACGCTGCCTTCTCTATAATCGTTGCTACCCGCCATCGTTTCGTTTTGCTCAATGGCCTTGTTTCAACAATGCGCACAAGGTCTCCCATGCCACAGGAATTTTGCTCATCGTGAGCAACATACTTCTTTGTACGTGTTACATACTTTCCGTAGGCAGGGTGTTTTTTCTTCGTGGCTACCGTAACAACAACGGTTTTATTCATTTTGTTACTGGCAACATAGCCGATCCGAAACTTCACAAGTCCACGCTTGCTTGCTTCTTCTGTTTCCACCTGCTTCTTTTTTACCTCAGCCATCGGAGCCTTTTTTCTTCTTTACTTACTTTATCGTTGGTTGTTCTGTTGTTGATCACTCTTCAGGAGCGTTTTGACCCGAGCAAGAGAGCGGCGCAAATTTCCAAGTTGCGCTGAATTGTCGAGCTGCCCAGAACTATGTCGAAAGCGAAGTCGCATCAGCTCCTCTTCAAGAGAGGAAACTTTCTCCTTGAGGGCATCAACCCCAAGCTCTCGAAAACTTTTAAGTTCTTCTTTACGCTTCATCGCTTATCCTTCATCCCTGATATTTTTCTCTTCACACCCGCGTGACCATGCGAGTCTTAATCGGCAACTTCGCTGCAGCAAGCGAAAGTGCTTTCTCAGCTGTTGGTCGGTCAACCCCTGTGAGTTCGTAAATAATGCGCCCTGGTTGCACAGAAGCTACCCACATCTCCGGGGGACCTTTTCCTTTACCCATTCGAACTTCGGCTGGCTTTTTCGTCAGTGAACGATCTGGATAGATACGGATCCAGAGCTTGCCATGCTTTTTTACATGTCGATTAATCGCCACTCGCGCCGCTTCAATCTGCCGACCGGTAATCCAACATCCTTCAAGCGCCATTAATCCATAATCACCGAAGCTCACTTTGGCTCCACGACCCGCAACACCTCGAAGCTGTCGCACCTGCTTATGAAATTTTCTAAACTTTACTTTTTTTGGCGATAGCATTGCTTCTTCTCTCTAAAATTTTTTATTCGGCCTTTGACCCTCTTACGTCATCGTCACTGGTTCAAGCGCATCAACACCACTCTCTGCGTGTTCGCCATGAAAAATCCATACCTTCACGCCGATAATACCGTAGGTGGTAAGCGCTTCAGAAAATCCATAATCGATTTTGGCACGAAGGGTATGGAGCGGGACTCGTCCTTCACGTACCCACTCTGTTCGAGCAATGTCAGAACCTTGAAGCCGTCCAGCAACAGAGATCTTGACCCCTTTTGCTCCCATGCGCATCGCCTTTGACACCGCATCTTTCATCGCCCGACGAAAGGCAACTCGTCTTACAAGCTGATTTGCAACGTTCTCCGCTACCAATGGAGCATCAAGATCTGCCTTTCTTACTTCAACGATATTGATAGTGACATCTTTCCCTACTACTTTTCGTAACTCTGAGCGGAGATCCTCAATATCTTTTCCCTTCTTTCCAATCACCAAACCAGGACGTGCGGTTCTTACCGTCACCTTTACCCGGTTTGCAGCACGCTCAATAATCACACTCGAAACTCCCGCTCCGGATAATCGTTTCGTTAAGAAGTCACGAAGATAAAAATCCTGGTGAAGCTGATCGGCGTAGCCACGTTTCTTAAACCAACGGGAATTCCAAGTCTCGGTAATCCCGAGCCGGAATCCAAATGGATGAACTTTCTGACCCATGAACGTGCCCTTCCTCCTAAGCGTTTGCTACCTTCTCATCAAGAACTACGGTGATCGTGCTGTGACGTTTCTTAATCGGTGTTGCTCTTCCCTGCGCTCGCGGCATCACCCGTTTAATGGTTCGTCCCGCGTTGACCCATGCCCGCTTTACTATTAATTCATCAACATCTACCGATGAATTAAGCTGAGCGCTCGAAACAGCAGAGAGAATTAACTTTCTAAGAAGCGGTGCGGTCTTCTTGTCACAAAACTGAAGTTGATCAAGAGCATACCCAACTCGCTTGCCCCGAATAAGATCGATTACGAGGCGTGCTTTTTGAGGGGAGACGCGCACGTTGCGAAGCACAGCCGTAGAGATGTATCCATCTCCTCGTGGCGCCTCGTGCACTACTCTCTGAGTGGCTTTCTGAACAGCCTTCTGTGAGCCTTTCGCACTTGCCTTACGAGCTGGCTTCTTTGCTGTTTTTTCTGCCGATGTTTTTTCTTTTTTCACCATTTTTTCTTTCTATCGTATCTGCAACTCGTTACGTCTTAGTCTCTATTTCCTTGTCTCAGTAGATACTTTCTTCTCACCACTATGAACGTGAAATGTTCTTGTTGGAGCAAACTCGCCAAGTTTATGACCAACCATGTTCTCTGTGATAAACACCGGAATGAACTTCCTGCCGTTATGAACCGCAAAAGTAACTCCAACCATTTCAGGAATTACGGTTGAGCGTCGTGACCAGGTTTTAATTGGGCCTTTGTGCTGGCCATTTTTTGCCCGCTCTACCCACTTCATCACATGACCATCTACAAATGGTCCTTTTTTAATTGAGCGTGCCACCCTACTTCTTCCTCCTTCTCACAATGAACTTATCGGTTCTCTTGTTGCCTCGTGTTTTGAAACCTTTTGTTGGCTTTCCCCACGGCGTAACTGGATGTCTACCACCAGAGGTTTTTCCTTCACCACCACCATGCGGGTGATCTACCGGATTCATCGCTACCCCTCGGACAGAAGGTTTTCTTCCTAACCACCGGCTCACCCCAGCCTTCCCAAGGCTTCGGTTTGCGTGATCAAGATTTCCTACTGTGCCAATGGTTGCCTTACAGGTCAGAAGTACATTTCGCTCTTCGCCTGATGGCAATCGAAGTAATGCATACTTTCCAACTTTTGCTAAAAGCTGTGCGGCACTTCCTGCACTGCGTGCAAAGGAACCACCAGCACCAGGCTGAAGCTCCACGTTGTGAACCATTTCACCCACGGGGATATCTTTTAGTTGCAGCGCATTGCCTGTCTTAATGTCAGCTTGACTCCCAACATTAATAACAGCACCTACCGTCAATCCGTTCGGACAGAGGATATAGCGTTTGTCTCCATCCTTATAATGAACAAGTGCAATTCGTGCAGTTCTGTTTGGATCGTAATCAACGGAAACGATCGTTCCCGGAATTCCAACTTTCTCCCGTTTGAAATCGATCACACGATAGCGTCGTTTGTGTCCACCGCCGCGCCAACGAACGGTAATCCGTCCGTAACAGTTTCTCCCGTCAATCGTATCCGTCGGACGAATAAGTTTTCGCGGAGTTCTTGTTTTTTTCTTTTTCTTTGTTAGCTCGGAAAAATCCGTAGCGATTTTAAATCGCCGTCCCGGACTTGTTGGAGCATGTGTCTTTAATCCCATATATACCTTACAGACCTTCGATCACATCCAGGGAACTCCCTGGAGCAAGAGAAACGTAGGCCTTCTTCCAAAGTTTTTCCCTCACTTCAACGTTTTTAACTTTCCGAGGCTTGGTTCGATAATTGACCGTCCTCACCGCATCAACCTTAACTTCGAATATTTTTTCGATGGCGAGTTTAATCTCTCGCTTGTTTGCGCGAGGATGAACTTCAAACACCACTCCTCTGCCCTGCTCTCCCCCCTTGATAGTTCCTCGCTGCGTCGCTGCTTTCTCAGTGATCAGCGGCCTACGAATTATCTGGAAGGCTGATTTTTTTGTGCTCGCCATTATGAAATATTCCTAATGCAAATTTCTTACGCAGTTTCCTAAACTCAATATTCCCAAACTAAATGCAAAATTTTCGTCCGTAAGCCTAAAGGCTTCCCCCGAATGAGTCTTAAATTTTTTTGATCTTCCCTGTTGTCAGCCGCAAATTAGCGGGCCTGCCAAGAAAAGAAGGGCTTGATCTTTTACTAAAATGTTAGCCATTTTGCAAATCTACGGTGGGATTAGAGTTTCTGGCTAGGGGGGTGGTGGTTTTATAGGGGAATTAGGTCTCAAAAACCCCGTACCCCTCCTACTATTCTTCCCCTTCTTTTTATTCTTGCCCTTATTCCTTGGCAAAGGCCTTATTCAGGATGAAACGTCCCCCCTGTCATTGTCACGCTTCGCTCGCAATAATCACAGGAGGACGTTTCTTTTGTAAGAAGTCCAATGGTTTCTGTTTTGAAGATGAAGAAGATGAGGGGCTTTGGGAAGATACCCCCCCTGTTTACGCTTGAGGAGTCAGCCTTTTTTCAAACTCATCGAAAGACTCACCCACAAAGATGAGAAATTTATGGTTCAAAATATCATAGACATTGAGTCCCGAGGCAGAGAGAAGCTCGATTCCTTCGATGTTTTTTAGACTCTTTCGAAGAACGCTCTCACTTTCAGAAACAACAAGTAGCGCGGTGTCACCTCGTTTGACCCCCAAGGCATTGAGCACTTTCTGAGCGTTTTTTGTGCTTATCTCCTTCAAGCCAAAATCATCCGCGATAAAAAGCATTCCTTCATCGAGTCGAGCTTTCACCGCCATGGCGAGAGCTTTTTTTCGCTCTTTCTTGTTTAGAGAAAATTCGTAGCTTCGCTCCTTTGGGCCATGGGCGATACCACCACCAACCCACAGCGGCGAGGTGTTTGATCCTGCACGGGCACGCCCAGTTCCTTTCTGTTTCCACGGCTTTGCACCACCGCCGCGCGCTTCCGCTCGGGTTAAAACGTTGTGTGTCCCTGCGCGCTTCTTGTTTCGCTGCCAACGGGTATACTGGTGGAGCAAAGAAACTGAAACCTCTGCAGGGAGTAACCCAGAAGAAAACTTTCTGGTAGCAGAAGATTTTCCTGAAGCATTCATTACTTTTAAATCAATTTGTTCCATAGAATCTGAGAGTTCCTTAGATTTTACCGCTTGCTCTTTACGACTTGATTGCTTCGCGGACACAGATAAAGCTATTTTTTGGTCCGGGAATCGAGCCTTTTACAAAGAGGAGATTCTCCTCCGGTCGGACGGCAACTACCTGTAGTCCCATCTGCATGACTCGATCTGTTCCCATGTGACCGCCCATTCGTTTATTTTTAAAAACTCTTCCGGGAAATTTACGACAACCGATCGATCCGCCGTGACGAAAATACTCGTGCGTTCCGTGCGATGCTTTAAATCCCGCCATATGGTGACGCTTCATAACACCAGCAAAACCTTTCCCGATACTGGTGCCGATCACATCGACCCGTGATTTCTCTGGGAAGAGATCTTTAACGGTTATTTCATCACCCACTTTGTATTCGTTCTTGCCATCTTCAAGCCGAATCTCTCTTACGTGTCGAGGAAATCCTTTACTTGCTTTGCCAAAGTGAGTCGTTAACGCGCGATTTACGCGAGCTGGTTTCTGGGCTCCAAATCCCACCTGCACCGCATCGTAGCCATCGTTATCTTTGGTCTTCACTTGATAAACGATATTTGGACCAAGCTCCAAAACTGTTACCGGCACACTCTCCCCACTTTCAATAAAGTAGCGAGTCATCCCCACTTTTCGTCCATAGATCGTTTTCATCGAAATCACTCTCTTACTGAAGTTTTATTTCAACATCGATACCAGCAGATAGTTCTAACTTACCAAGATCGTCGATCGTCTGCTGTGTTGGCTCAAGGATATCAATAAGCCGCTTGTGAGACCGAATCTCAAACTGGTCACGTGACTTCTTATCAACGTGTGGTGAACGGTTTACCGTAAACCGCTCAATCCGTGTTGGTAGTGGAATCGGTCCAGCTACCTTCCCCCCGGTTCGGCGGACGGCTTGAACGATCTCTTGTACTGCAGCATCAAGAACCTTGTGATCATAACCACAAAGACGAATGCGTATCCTTTGACTTCCAATCATCAGTATCTGCTCATTACGGCTATTTTTTCTTCTTAATAAATTCGCTCAGATAAAGGAGTGCATCTTGTCTAAATTCACGAGAAAAAGCAAGAAGCGAAAGACTCTAATTTTTAGTCAACAATCACTGATATGCCTCAAAAACTTAAAAAGTTGCTGTTATTCCTACCTCTACAGAAGCTCCAGGGGCTGGAGCGCCTACTGCTGTAAGGTAATCCTTATCCAGTATGTTTCTTACAACCAGATGGAGCAGAAACTCTTTAGAAAGCTCCCAGGAAGTGGTTAGGTCAAGTCGGGTATATGAGGGAAGAGTGAGATCACCGGTGGGAATTGAGGATTCAAGAACCTCATCAACAAAAAGAGCCCCAAGATAAATCCTATAGGGTGCCTCCGGTCGATACCCAACCCCTCCTCCAGCTTTCCATTTTGGACGACTTCGTAATTCCTCACTTGTCCCCTTGATGTCTGTTTCCACAAACGTGGCATAAGAAGAGATCGTTACAGAAGAGGAGAGCTTAACGCCTACTGAAAGCTCCCCACCATCTGCTGAAACCTTCTCTCTGTTTACCAATTGAGGCGGTGGTCCTTCTTCGAGATCAATTGTATTTTTGTAACGTGTAGAAAATAGGGCTAGTTCAACAGTTGCTTGCTCTTTAAAAAATGACTTTGATACGGAGACCTCGCCTCCTCGACTCTCTTCTGGAGAGAGATCCGGATTGCCAACAATTGGATGAGAGAGCGCAAAGAAGCTCGGAAGTTTATACCCTTTCCCCCATTGAACGTGGAGATCTGAAGTTGGCGAGAGGTGATAAACAATTCCAACTCGGGGTAGCAATGTCTGAGAAAAATCTTCTGGGAAGTCGCAACGAAGGCCTGAATATGCAATCAGCGACTTGCTTACAGACCAAGAAAGCTCTTGATAGAATCCACCGACGTACCGGTTTTTGCTGAAATTCGCAGGAAGTTCCTCCTCCCCAAAAAAAACCGCTCCATCACTTTCGCCACTTTCATATTGCAGATCTCCTCCGATAACAAGTTGAAGCGTGTCCGAAAGCACAAAAAGATTCTTTTCTGCAATCTGAATACGATCAAGAGAGTTTGCTGTTTTATTTTCAGGAATGCCAAAGGGGTCTCGTACTCCAGGAGCTACTCCAGGCGAATGAATATCATCACTTCGAGTAAAGTAGGACGCGCTCAACGAATAAGAAAACGAACTCGCTGGGGAATGCGTAAATTCCATTGCCGAGCTAAACTCCCGAGCATCTTGCTTTTCACGTTCCCGAATTACCGATTGCTCTACGCCACCACTATCATCTGGAAACATCAATGCATCTTTTTCAGAATAGCGAAGAGTCGCATGTAACGCTCGGGATTCTTCGAGGTTGAAATTAAAATTTCCATGAGCATTTTTTGCAACAAGAGAGCTCTCGTCACGAGTATCTCCGTTCTCAAGATAGCTCATATCTAATGAGGAATCTCCAAAGCTCATTTCTTCGCTTATCGAAGCACCAAAATCCGCAGCCCTCTTGTTACTGAGAGTATAGTGTACTCGATTCTTTTCTTTGCTTTCTTTTCCTCTGGTGATGATGTGAATTACTCCCGCAAGTGGATCGGAACCATAGACAAGTGACAATGGACCTCGAACGATTTCGATACGATCGACCATCTCTAATGACAACGAAGAGAAATCAAAAGATCCTCCCCGACTATTCATTGGATCATTTACTTTAACCCCATCAATCATTACCAAGGTGAAGTTTGGTTCACTTCCTCGAAGATAGACTGAAGTCACTCCACCACCAGAGGAGTGCTGATCGAGATGAACTCCTGGAACACGCTCCAAAGCATCTCGCACAGTTCTTGATCCGCTTTCTTCAAAATCTTTTTGAGTGAGAGTAAATACCGACTGAGATTGATATGCTCTAGGAGTGGAAAAAAACTCTCCGGTAAGACTGGGAGTGATTGTTATATGGGGAGTTGTAAGCTCCTGAGTATCTCCGCGGGAGGGACAAAAAACAAGATAAAGGATGGGGAGAAAACAAAATAGGTTAAAAAGAGAGAACGCTTGGCATGTTCGCTTAATATTCACATCAGCTACATGTCTTGTTGTCTCTTTTCTTTTCACCTTAAATCTTCTCTGCGTTCTCTGTGTCCTCTGGGGTAAAATAGTTATTAACCACAGAGGACGCGAAGGACGCAGAGAGGGAAGGTTATTCAATAACTTCGCTTACGACTCCAGCAC
>CAZDIO010000149.1:0-10940 GCA_964505555.1 uncultured Bdellovibrionales bacterium | reverse complement strand
TATGCACACCACACCTTACTTCCTGAGCTATGGAATAGTTTTCTTCAGTATTTTATGGGAAACTATGTCGATAGCACCGGACATGGACAGAAAGGGACCCCTGATACCTTCTTTACCTGGGTGCCAATAACAACGACATTTGATTCAAGCACAAGCCCTTTTCAACTTGGCGATCTTTCGATTCGATTGGTGAGAGTTCCCCATATTCCAGGAATGGTCTCACACGGAATGATCGTCAATGACATTGTATTGCTTACGACCGATACCACCTTTCAACCAGAGCTCCTTGAGCGGCTTGCAAATATCTATGGATTGAAAGCAATCTTTCATGACTGCTCATTTGAAATATCACGAGGCGTTGTTCATGCAGCCTATGAGGAACTACTTTCTCTCCCCCAAGACTTACGTGAGTTATTGATCCTTACTCATTACGAAGACTCCGTACGCGAACAACATGAATCAGAACTCACCGTCGCTGAAGCAGGGCGAGAATATATTTTTTAGAAGATATTTTTAAAGGAAAAAATAGCTACGCCGCTTCTTTATAAATCGACTGCACCATGTGTAACATCTTTATGGCGTCTTCTCGTTTGCGCTGAAATGAGTTTCTTCCGATAATTGATCCAAAGCTTCCTCCAGCAGCAAGTTGCTTAATCTCTTCAATCATCTCGCTATCTCCCTTGGCCTCTCCTCCTGAGAAGATCACAATACGTTTTCCATTAAAGGCACTCTGAACAACATGCGCAACTCGCTCAGAAAGGCGTCCTAAGGGAATTCCTGCCTTCTCATAAACCTTTTTTGCTGCTTCCTGCTCAATGTATTCTGTTGGTGGCTTTACCTTGATGATGTGCGCCCCTAGTTGCGCTGCAATCTGTGCCGCGTAGGCGATAACATCAAGTGCTGTTTCCCCTTTTTTAGAGATCCCTTCCCCACGAGGATAAGACCAAACCACCACCGCAAGACCCACACTCCGTGCCTCTTCAGAGATCTCTCGAAGTTGTGAATACATCTCATTACGATACGTAGATCCTGGATAAATCGTAAAACCAACAGCCACCGCGCCGATACGAAGCGCATCTTTTACACTCGCAGTAACTGCGGGACACGGATTTGCTCCCCCGACCAGGCTATCTGAGTTGTTGAGTTTTAAAATCAGCGGAATCTCTCCAGCAAACTCTCCGGCGCAAGAAGTGAGAAACCCAAGTGGTGCAGCGTATGCGTTACAACCAGATTCAAGTGCCAGGCTGAAGTGAAATCGGGGATCGTATGCCGGGGGGTTTACAGCAAAACTTCGAGCCGGACCGTGTTCAAAGCCCTGATCAACAGGCAAGATTACAAATTTCCCTGTTCCCGCAAGATTTCCACTGCCCATCAAGCGATAGAGATTTGCCCGGACGCCAGGATTTTCATTTTCATACCAACTGAGGATCTCTTTTACTCGAGGGGTCATATTTACTCCTTGAATTTCTCCTTGAAGACTGTGTTTTATGCGCTCTACCTATGCACTCCGCAAAAAGCTCTGTTTTTAAGCCACTATCTCGAAGGAGGGTCAGTTCTCAACTCTTTCGAGGCTAAAAACGATTAATTTACCGGACGACATTTCCCATATAACAAAATTTCAATTAAATTCAATCGTTTATGGCTTAATTAATTCTGGTTTATGTTTGCGGTAATATAGCCGATTAATTAACTAGGATCAAAAGAAGTTTTTCCTAGTAGTACGGTTTTAAGCAGTTGTTGTTCCAATGGTTTTTTTAGGTACAAAAAAGACTTTTCTTAAAGTCTTATCTCGACAAGATTGCTTCACGTTGTTTAAAGTGCTGCAAATGCAGTGCTTAATTTACGCAGCAATTCTTTTCTGTCCCCCTCCTTGCAACTCTGCAGGCCCAGAAGCAGTTCTAACATACTCTACTCCTCGTTTTACTCTTCATGTAGGAGCGACAAAGCAATCTTCACTCGGTAAGAACCCCTACGTAGAGACCGCCGTTGATGATTCTCTTGAGGTTTTAAACACTACCTTTGAGGAGCTAAAGCGCGTATTTGATACGATCCCTAGAAATCGTGTCACGCTTCGGTTTCTCACCCCTGATGAATTTCGAGATGCAACGGGTGCACCTTCATGGACAAGTGCGATGTATTTTGGGGGAGAGATTACCGTTCCTGTTGCTTCAAATGAAGCACTCAACAAACACCACTTAAAGAGAGCTCTTCGTCATGAGTATGTCCATGCAGTTATTGCTGAGCTTTCTGAAAACCGTTGTCCAGCATGGCTTGATGAGGGTCTTGCTCAACTCATTGAAGGAGAGCCAAATCCTCTCCTTGGTCCAGCGCTTCGAAAGTGGGCGCAACACAACGATCCACTTCCTCTTGCACATCTTCAAGATGGGTTTACCCTTCTTGATGATTCCCTTGTACCAACCGCATATGCAGAATCACTCTTTGCTACAAGAACGTTGATTAATCGACGTGGTTTTGCAGCAGTTCGCAACTATTTAAAGAATTTGCGGGAGTTGAAAACCCCTGAAGAAGCGTTTGAGTTGTCTTTTGGTGAGAAACAATCAAAATTTGAAAAAGGTCTCGCCACACAGATCAAACGTTGGGCCTCTTCGGGAAATCAACACCCTTAAATTAATTTCAGTGGTTGTTCTGTGTGATACTTGCGTTTGGTATCTGTGAGCTCTTTTTTGATGAACACAGAGTTTCACAGAGTTAAGAAAAAAGATTTAAAAAACTGCACCTGTCGTTGTGAGCGGAGCGAAGCAATCTCATATTACCAATGAGGTTCGAGATTGCTTCGCCTCTCCCGGCAGCCGGGCCTCCCGGCTCGCAACAACAGGTAGGTTCGGATTTCGATAATATAAAACAGCGCTTAACGGCCTTTTTGAATCCCCCTTTTTTTGTGATAACTTCCCTCCATGAAGCGTCACTATGCCGACTTTTTTTCACAATCCCAACGAGAGATCTGCACCGCACTTGAAGCCTTAGGTGAAAAGGAACCGTTTCTCCAAGATTCCTGGGAACGCCCTGTTGGAAGTAGCTCTCTTCAGGGAGGGGGAAGAACAGGGATACTCAGTGGAGGAGATATTTTTGAGCGCGCCGGGGTCAGCTACAGCGAGGTCTGGGGGGTGCTTACTCCGGAACAAGGAAAACGAATTATCGGTGCAGAACGGGAGGTAAATCTCTTTGCTACAGGGCTTTCATTAGTCCTTCACCCTCTCTCCCCGATGGTTCCAACGACTCATGCAAATGTTCGCTATCTTGAAATTGGCGAGAAAGCCTGGTTTGGCGGAGGGATGGATCTTACCCCTTATTACCTCTTTGAAGAAGATGCGATCCACTTTCATCAAACGATTAAAAACAGCTGCGATCTTCACAATAAAACCTTTTATCAAAAGTTTAAACGGTGGTGTGATGAATATTTTTTCCTCCCCCACCGAAATGAGACAAGGGGAATTGGTGGGATTTTTTTTGACTACTTAGGGAGAGAAGATCCCGAACTCCTTCCAAGTTACTGGAAATTTATGGAGACACTCCCCAGCACATTTCTTGAAGCGTATCGTCCGATTGTTGAACGGAGAAGATCTGAACCGTGGGGAGACGAGGAGAGAACGTTCCAACTTCTTCGCCGGGGACGATATGTAGAATTTAATCTCCTCTACGATCGAGGAACCCAGTTTGGACTTGCCACTGGTGGAAGAACAGAATCAATCCTGATGTCACTCCCCCCGACCGTAAATTGGATTTACAACTACGAACCCTCACCAGGAAGCCAAGAAGAAGCACTCATGAACGTCCTTCATAATCCACGGGAGTGGGTTTAGGAAAGGGCATCAAAAGAGATGCCAGAGCACCTGTCTCTTAGTAAGTGTTCTTAATGTTACTTAGGTTTCAGAAACTCTCTGACACCTGATGATTGGCACCTGATGATTGGACCCGGAATCGGCGCGCGGTGCCCTAACGATATTAAAATAAAAGTCGCTTAAACGTCCTTAACGCGACTATATTTCGAATCATAGAACAGATTGTAATAGCTCGGTCACTGAGATAAGGTGAGTAGCGAAGACTCGGAACCCTGAAAGGAGGAGATCATGCCCGTGAAAACTACATTACAAAAACTCACGCTCTCGTATTTCTTTGTCACTCTTTTATTGATTAGTCTTTCTCCTCCGGCGCATGCTGAGAAAGGTCGCTCCGGGCAGGTTATGTTCGATACTGCAGAAGAGGCGCTCGAGGCTTTAAAAACAGCTCTTAAATCTGCCGACAATGCGCGCTTAAGCGAGATGTTTGGCAAAGATTCTCGCGATCTTTTCTTTACCGGTGATACTGCTGGCGACGCGGTTGTCTTGCGACGATTGTCGAAACGCTTCGAGCAACGAGCCGAGTTGTTTCCAGTTAAAAGTTCCGATTTTAAAAATGAACAGTGGTACCTTATTCGATATGGCATCGAAGGTTGGGATTTGCACATTCCGCTTGTCAATAGAGGCAAGGGCTGGAATTTTGCGACGGAATATGCCTCGCAGGCAGATCTGAAAATCAGGCGAGCACTCAACGAAGTGGCAACCGTTGACACGTTACGGGCACTCGTGAAAGCACAGGCGGAATATAAAGCACGCGATCGAAATGGCGATGGCATCTTGGAATTCGCGCAAAAATTCAACAGTTCTCCTGGCAATCAAGACGGCTTATATTGGCCCGCCAAGGATGAGGCTGAGTCGAGTCCAATCGACGGCATCGTTTCACAAGCACTCGACGAGGGATACACCCATAATCCCAAAGGGATCCCTACCTACTATGGCTATAAGTATAAGATCCTCAATGCGCAGGGTGGCATGACTCTCGGTGGAGAAAAGTCGTATCTCAAAGATGGTCGCTTAGTTAATGGCTTTGCAATTTTGGCCTATCCCGTTGAATGGAAGGTGAGTGGCGACGCTACTTTTGTTGTGGCTGCAGATGGCCAAGTTTGGAAAAAGGATTTTTCTTCCCGGACGAAGTCGATCGCTTCAAACATAAAATCCATGGAACTTGATCAAGACTGGATCAAGGTAGATTCGGTCTTAGGTGGAGATCGAAGTCGCTCGAATTGGTAAGCTCCACATTAACCGTTTCCCGCAAGAGCTGTTGCACTTGGATATTGAATCTAGGTGGACCAGTCTTGACTCTTCGGCCGAGCTTCGTCGGGATCCTCTACCTGGCTTGCGGGGAATCTAACCTCCCAAAGAAAGAGTAACCGGCAAACCGTTTCCTTCTAGTACGGCCTCACGGCCATTAAGTTAAGTATTTTTTATAGAACCACAGAGGCGCAGAGACACAGAGAAAAAAAGATTTTATTGATCTTCTCTGCGGCTCTGTGCCTCTGTGGTTCTGTGGTTCTATAAATCTTTCTTTCAGATCCTTAACTTAATGGCCGTGACCCCATACCAGGAGGATATAGAAACTCTCTGACACCTGATGATTGGGGGGACAACGTTAAGTGCCATTAGTTCGAGAAACGTCAGCCCCAGCCCCGAGAATCTGAGTGGGCATAATTATTCTCCGTCGTGTATGCAACATGATTAAAAAGACTAGCATCCCACAAGTTAACGATGCTGGATAAAGAACAGTTACCAAAGAATACTTCTCCATTGCTAAAAGCGATAGCACTGATTTCAGGGAACTCATCCAGTATGTAAATGCGGTTTCCTCAAACGGTTTGTAATATGACTTTCTAAATGTTGGGACAAACCCCACCAAATCTATAATAGTAACAATTACTATGGACCAGATGGGCGTTTTAGTGGTGAGCCAAATTGGGACTGCTGATACTGCAATGATGAGACAGAGGAAGTCGCCTTTCGTAATATTTCTCTCTCCTTTAATCAAAGATAAGACAAAAATAATAAAGCTGACCAATGCGCCGATACCAGTAACCCATGCACCAGCTCCTCCCCCTTCAGCATGTTGTGCGAAGAAAGCTATCGCATCCAAAAACCCCCAAATGAGCCAAGAAAATGCATGCGGCTTCGTACGACCCTTCATTATATCGATCAAGTAGGGAATGTAACCAACAATGAAAACAACAGGAGCGGAAATACCTAAAAGAAATTTAAAATCAGTAAGCATTTCGTAAACGTCTTTAATTCGCTACAGAAAGTTATTATCGTATAGTTATCAATTTAGTTTCACACCTCTATGATCAACTATTTGATACCGAGGCTTCGGAAAAAATGCACGGAGTCTGATTTTTAATATCAAATATAAGAACGGCGTTTAAAAAGTGTGCGTTTTCATAAATGTTCTCACAATGTTACTTAGATTTCAGAAACTCTCTGACACCTTTCATTGGGCACTTCTTATTTGTTATCTATCCACTTTAACTTATCTAGTGGACACATCAATACTTAGGCGACTATAATACTTACATGGAGCAAGCAAAGAAAATTCAATACATTACTGACGAGAATGGAAACAAGCAGTCTGTGGTTCTTCCTGTGGAAACATACGAGGAGATATTGGAGGATATTCAGGATTTAGCAGCTATTGCAGAAAGGAAAGACGAGTCTTCAATTTCGCTTGAAGAGATAGTAAAAAATCTTAAGGCTGATGGCCTCTTATAAAATTTCCTTCAAAAAGTCGGTAGAGAAAGACCTCAGACAAATTGACGGGAAAGAGGTTACAAAAATACTTTCTGCAATAAACGATCTTGCAGAAGATCCATTTCCTCCAGCCTCACGAAAACTTGTTGGCTCAAGCCACATATATAGACTGCGTGTTGGCGATTACCGGGTGCTGTACTTCGTAACAGTCAACACGAAAGAAATTGAGATTCAACGAATTCGACATCGCAAAGAAGTCTATCGATAACTTCAATTCGCCAATTCGCTACAGAAAATTATTATCGTGTGATTATGAATTTAGTTCCATATCCACATCATCGACTATTCCATGATGATGCTTCGAAAGAAATGTAAGATGCCGGACACTTAATATCCAAATAATAAAAGCACTGCGCTTTTTAGTAAGTGTTATCAAAATGTTACTTAGATTTCAGAAACTCTCTGACACTTGATGATTGGGATGATTAGGTGGGAGCGTTCAGGTCGCAGACAACCTGAACGGCAGCCAAAGCAGCTGCGCACCTAGGTCCGGTCAAATTCGGGTAACATCCCCGCCTCTACCGGACCAAAACCAGAATGAGTGGTTCATCGGGGCCTCTCGCGGGCCTGGGCTATGCACCTTGCGGTACCGCCAGGAGTACTTGAGAGACTTACCGGTTTTAGGGGCCTCATCCCGCACCAACCGCTGCCACTTTCGTAGCAAAGCGAGTTAAGCGCTTCGTGCCCCGCAGTCCTATACGTGCAAGAGTGCAGACTTTTTCACTGCCGTTTTTAGAGTGCGTCTCACGGACTCCACTCCCCTGCTTGCACAGGACACCAAAACACTAGGGACTCGGTTACTGATCGTGCCGAGAGAGCAATGCAATGGCTGACCGCGAACGACGTCCAAAAATAGAGCTCGGGAAAATAGAGCCTCGCGGTCTATCACCCACTAAACTCCACGGACCCGGGACATTGACCCAGGCTGGAACTTCGCCCAACGGCGTCTCTGCACTGCCCTGACTTGTTGACGAGGTCTGTTCTTCCTGTACAACAGTGTCATTAGTATTGTTTTGGGCCATGATGAACCTCCGATTTTCTTGAAGCAGTAGCTTTCGCTGCACTCCGAGAACCCGAACGCTCCCTTAAGTCAATCAGAGACAATTAAGTCTTATACCATAAAAGACATAGTTTTGACGACCGAACCGCAACTATCGGACAAAAGGAGAGGCGGCACTCCCTCTTCCCAATCGAAGGGGTTCTGGAACTTCCCCCCTCCAGTGCTCGATTTATAATATCAAATATTAGCAACGTGTTTTGAAACCCACTTTTTAGTAAGTATTTTCAAAACGTTATTTAGGTTTCAGAAACTCTCTGACACCTGAGGATTGGTGTACCACAAAGATTTCAAATCGCCACAGATTCGCCATCAGCTCCTGGGAATTGTTATACGGCGACCATAATATCAGAAATTGATCTGCAAAAGAGTCATCGTGAGATCGGGGCTTTGCCACCGCCCACAATGACTACGGGGACAAGTGGCGAAGTAAAGGAGCAGCCGGTCGGGCGGAGAGAATGGAGACCGCTTCTCCCACGGTAATCGGGCTGTTGATGAGATTACCTGTGCCACCCATTCTTCGGTAGGCAACTCTCGCGGCATTCTCGTTCCAGCCAGAGCTCTTGCCGTGTAGCCAGAGAACCGCTGTGGTGTCGGCAATCGTCACACTGTGGAGGGTCATGTGGACGCCGATATGATCAGATCTCCTAATGCGCTTCACTCTCTCGGCCGGTTTCTGGTACCCGTACTCCCTGACGAACACATCTACATTGAACGACCAATACGACATGGTTTCGCTCCCCTGTGAAAGAACCAGTTAAAACGCCCAAAGTGAACATTTGAGCCCAACCCCACGATGATTGTAAAAGCATATCGTGTTTATAGGAATAGTCAAATAATCAGCTTTGGCTAGCCGCCGTATAACGGTTAGCCTGAGGGGATTGTGACCGCAGGGAACAATTCTCCTCCAGACGCTTGTTCTCTTTCCATCGTTAGCACGACGTCACAAATTAGTCACTTTCGACTGAAGGCATGGGACTCGGGCTAAACCCGAGATTCAACAGATTAACTCCCACACCCAGTTATCCGCGTCACTGAACCACCATAAACGCATCCGCACCAATTGTCGCCTGAGTGATGGTCGCATCGACATTGAGCAAGGCGCTTTTGAGATCGATCGACTTGCCGGCGCCGAATCGAGCGCACACACTGAGTCCTTCAATGACGGCGTCGTCCATCATTCGAACTGCCATGTTCACTTTTGTCGATCCTTCGACGCCCACGAGCGCATCCCGCAGTGCTTCGAGGCTTGCCCGCAGGGACGCGATCCAGGCCTCGTCTTCCATTTTTCCGAACTCCCGAAAAACTAAGCCAACTAGTGTTGCTGCGTTTCCGGCATGAAGCAAAGAATGGTTGGTAGTCACGTGTATCCTTTCGTACGGACCACTAGGTATAGGTCATTCGGCAAAACCGCTTTACCGAGTCCCATCCCGTCAACAAGAGAGAAGTATTTACCTGCTATTACGAAGTTAAAGAGCTATCTGCTTAAGAATATCGTACCGGAGCTGGTTAAGATATGTCGTACAAAATTCTATGCAATAACCGAATGCTAGAAGTTGGGGCGCAAAAGAGAACGTCTAGGCTGATTTGTGCGAGCTTTAGCGAGCGTCAAATCGAGCCGGTTGTTCTCCAGCGGATAGTAGCAAAAAGTTTTTGCAAAATATATATACAACAGAGTATAATTACTGTATATACGCTAATATGTTTTCGTGGGATGTTCGTAAAGCTATTAGCAATTTCGAGAAACACGGCATTTCGTTTGAGGAAGCGGCAACCGTGTTTACCGATCCCGAGGCTCTTGAATGGGAAGACTTGCAACATTCCGCTTTGGAAAGACGCTATAAACGACTAGGTCGATCATTGGCGGGAAAGGTATTGTTATTAATTTACACGATACGGAGGAATCAAAATGACCAAGAAACGATCCGCATCATCAGTGCACGGCAAGCGTCGCGCAAAGAACGGAAAGCATATTCCAGATAGTCAGATAAATTTCTCAGATATCCCAGAAGTTACTGATGAAGAACTCTCAAGAGCGCAACGCGTGGGAAGACCCCCAACAGGGAAAGCAAAGCGCCTAATTGCGTTGAGAGTAGATCCGAAGCTTCTAGCTAAACTTCGTCGGCTCGCCGCTCGCAAAGACATGCCTTATCAAACTTTAATGCATGAACTTCTCGAGAAAGCCATTATAAAAGCTGCTTAGCCGTTGGAGCTGGAGGACCTTTAGAGCGAGTTCCGGAGACCCGCAGGGACGAAGTGAACTCCGCCCTCTAGCGGAACACATTTATTTCGACGATTTTCTTTTGTCATAAAGACGCAAATATCCGCGAGTCCCCACAAACATTGCAACTCCTCCTAACACCATCGCGAATAATGGAAGGGCCGTATCCCAGATATTAAGAACATCTCTGCTCATTACTCCCGGAAAAATCCAACTCAAAATCCATAGGGTCGCCATTGTGACGAAAATAAAGGTAATCAACCCAACAAATATACCACCGAGCGTGCGACTCATTTGACTAACATTTAAGCTTTTTGCCAAAAGTAATTGGTTTCTTTGATAGCGGAGAACGTTACGAGGACCGCGAGCGATCTCTCGGAGTTGATCTATAGCATGGTTCGCGGCGGGCCGCTCTGTGGTCCCTCGTCTTGTTCTCCCTCTAGTGATGCGTAAAACGTGATTGAAACAAAAGTATGAAGCTGTCCTAAGACCGATAAAATTTCCGGCTCAAATTCGACTCCTTCACAGTCACCGATAATGCAACAGTTGATCTCCACACGGCATTCTTGTTCCACTAGGGTTTGGAGAGAGTCTACTTTGGGTAATAGAAGGTCACACCAATACCGGATGTGGTCTTCGATCTCTGCCTCCTTCAGTGATGGATCGCTAAAAAATTTCCATCCTCCCCAAGGATACCTCGACTGATTAAGCGGGATCACGTTGTCTCTCATTTCGGACTGCTTTCGGGGAGAAAGCTGCAATTCACCTTTTTTCCATGACTGCTGGGGAGTAATACCAAGCAAACGAGTTACCCGTTCTGGATCTAAATCGTCAGCTGTTATGATTAATGTAGACACTTAGGAACCAGTTATCTTCGCTATACTTCAATGGAGAACGTTAGTAATGAGCAGTTGCGGATAAAACGGCGTTGAAAGAGACTGATGCGTTGGCATCCGCAATCTGCTTGATTTAATGGTTGCACTAAGGTTCGCCTAGGCAACAGTAGAGGCAATGATAGAGGCTTGAGGGG
>CAZDIO010000148.1:0-29762 GCA_964505555.1 uncultured Bdellovibrionales bacterium | reverse complement strand
AGAGCCTCATATACACGCTATAAATCCTACTTCTTCCCCTTGAATTTCTCCCCTCAAGCCTCTATCATTGCCTCTACTGTTGCCTAGGCGAACCTTAGTGCAACCATTAAATCAAGCAGATTGCGGATGCCAACGCATCAGCCTCTTTCAACGCCGTTTTATCCGCAACTGCTCATTACTAACGTTATACCGCTCTAGTTTCAACCAATGAAATATATTGAGTCCAAATTCTCTGTTCCCGATGCGACTCCAAGGAACGAGATCTGCACTTGTACAGATCGTGAATATCTCCTTGTAATGTATTCGCTCGGATTTAACCCAATCCATTGCATAGGGTGCAATTTAGAAATAGATCCCGCGACCTTATTACTTCCTGACCTCACGGTAGATGCCTTGTATTATTGGAATCATCTCTATGCGGCAATCGAGCGATTATGGTTGGATTCGGATGAATATGAATCTTGGGCAGCCGAAGCTCAGACTAATATTTTTGGTCGAGTTAATGTGCTTGGTCTTGAAGCGACGAATTTGCTTAACAAACAATATTCTACGTTGTATTCGATCCGAGTTAAGCAATCGTCTTCTTTGCCACCGACCTGTCCAGGATGCGGCAATTCGATGGAGAACAGACGTTTTAGAGAGTTCGAACGGTTTATTTGTCAGAGTTGCCACCTAACAACAACTTTAAATGGGTTTGAGGATGCGGTATAACAAGCGTGCCCAACTCAGGTCGGCCTATGGCCTCCCGAGCTGGCACTTAACGTTATCCGCTAAACGTTGTGCCTCTTCCAAAATCGATTCATGAATGGTAGTTTATTAATAATGATCTTGTTAATGGGGAGCGTTTGTCATGAGAAAACAGATTGTATTGTTCGTTCTTACTCTTTTCTTGTTTTCGACACCATCATTTGCTGCAGATCTAAAATGGAGTTGTTGGGTAGTGTCAGATGGTCGCACACTTTTTAATAATGGTGGGACATTTGAACTCTTCGAATGCAACACAGACGTTGGAGTGGAATATAAAATTGACTACGATTGCAACGAATTATCACTTGGCGCCACCTTATTCCATCGAAATAATTTTTCGATCAACGGAATGGGCTCCTTCCAGATAGCTACGGGAAATATGATCAAGGTGAGTAACCTTCATGTCGGAGGTGGGTTGCAAACTTATAATCCTCCCAGATCAAGCCTTCGGGCTATTGGAGCTGCCATACCTGATCAGTTCTTTATAGAAAAAGGAGCGTCGATTAAGTTACGAGGATCACAAGATAGACAAGCCACCACCACCGCAACGAGGCAATACTCAGATTATCAAATTATAGAATGTGAATTTACACCTAGGCTTCCCTGAGGAAATGTCTATCCCGGAATGACCCAAGAAACCCCCAATAAGGCGGTTCTACATACTTTTTCGCATCAGCGATTGCCTCTGGCAGATAACAAACGTCACATTCGCTCGCGATAGAGTTATTTAAAAGTAAGGCACTACCAGGAAGAAGTTCTTTCAGACGTTGGGACCTTCAGGAGGCAACGTACAGAAGTCGTAAGTTTGATTGAGTTTCCCGTTCTCTGAACGACACCATAAAATAAATAAAAGGATATCCTTTACATTATCTTCGGCACGCACAGAAGGAGTAACCATGGCAAAATAAAGCAAGCCTAAAGTAAAAAGAGCAGTTCTCTTAAACCTCATACAACCCCCTATTCAAGTACTAATAAAAGATAGAAACCAACATCAGGAACCGAATTTGAGATAATTCCTCAAACTACTATATAAGCGTTATGGGCAGGTGAGGTAGCTGTGTGACACCTTAGCCAGCTCTTAGTCTAATTTTTCGAGTTCTTTATCTCTGGTAGTGCCTTACTTTAATTCTGTTTTGCTAAAACAGAATTAAAGTAAGGCACTACCAGGAGAAGGAGTTATCTTTCTAAGCGAAGTCTTTTCTAAAAGACTTTTAAAATGCCTTTTGGTCCATTCATTTCAACATGGAGATGGCGAATTACATCCCAACCAAGGAGACCATCAACTCCTGGAAAATTTTGGAAATCATATACTCCTACTTGAGGCTTTTCTATCTTCTTTCCAAGGAAAGAAATGGATTCTACTTCGATGTTGTAACCTTGTTGAGGTGCACCAGTTGCTCCTAGTACACTCATTACTTGAGACGCATTGGAAATCGAATAACCGATGTCTTCAATCAAACCGGTGTCTATCTGAGTAAGTGCCGCTCCAGTATCAAAAATCAAATTTACTTGTTGATTGGAGCGTGGGCCAGTGATTAACACTTCGATTTCAGAGACATCTTGAGCGCGATCAATTTTTACGGTGCGCATGAAGTAATTCTTACAACATTGGAGCTTAGGATTATGCCTTCCGGCATTTTATGCGTACCGACATAGATTCTTGCAGCATTGACAGGTTCAGCTTCCAAGACAAGTTTGTTAAATTCTTTCCGTGTTGAAGCGTGGAGTCGGACTCGTCCTGACTTTGGTCGAGGCTCGCCTTCTGGCCAATCATAATCTACCAGTTGAACCCACTGCTGATTGTAATTCTTTTCAATTTCTTGCCAGCTCAGAACTTGTTCCATGAAATAAATATAATGCATAAATTCATTCAGCTCAATATCTTGCAACTCATCATCTCCTTCATCTCCTGGCAGAACCTTACTTTTGATTGGTGTTAATAGAGTATCTCCGCGATTTAAGTCAGCAACTTCTTTAGCAACCACGCGATAATAACTTAATACCTTTGTTTTGTTGAAACAAAATCAAGAGTCAGGCATTACCAGGAGAGAGACCATAAGAAAGAAGGAGGAAACCATGTCAGCAGCTCCGTTATTCATTCTTTGTATTATCTCGCTAGTTCTCGTTGTATCTTCTGTAAAGGTTTGCGAGGAAAGCGCCCGTTTGGCAACCTTGCGATTGGGGAGGATGATGCCCCTTCGGGGCCCTGGATTAGTAATACTTATTCCCAACATTGAGCGTTGTATTAAGGTCAAAACCGGAGACCGTGCTGAGGTCGTCGATGGTGGAAGTGCCAGGATCCGTGGATTTTCGTTTCCGATCTCTAGTGCAGAACGCCTCACTGAAGGGACATGGGTTCGCGTGGTCGGCTTTGATGGTAGTCAGATCGAGGGCAAAGCAAGGGTTGAACGAGACACTGATTCAAGAAAAGAAATCAAATGCGAAAAATGTGGCAATACAATCCTCATTTGATGCCCCTCATTACAATGTCTATTATCCCTTCGTTTTTCTGCCTCTGTTTTCTGGTAAGACCTTACGACCATTAAGCTAAGGATCGAGATCTTACTGGAAACAGCTTCCCCTTCAACTCAATTCCCGAGTTCGTACAAGTCCCTATTTTCATTCAGTTATCATAGATGGTTATCATTTTAGCTACGGTGATTTAGCCGCTAAACCAAAGTAATCTATGGAAAATATTGACCATATTGAGGATTCCGTGTAACTAGTGTTCCCTCGTGATGGGCGCAGGGTTTTATCTGATCACGATATAAACACTAGCCAAATTATTTGGTTACTCGCTTTAAGACTCAATCAAGGAGTTACTCTCTCATGTATGCAGTTATAGCCACAGGTGGCAAACAATACGGTGTTTCCAAAGGGGAAGTTCTCACCATAGAGAAACTAGACGGTGAGAAGGGATCGGAACTCTCTCTCGAGGAGGTCTTACTGGTGAGTGACGGTGGAAAAACACAGATCGGTCAACCTTTCGTCTCCGGAGCACGGGTCCAGCTAGAGGTTCTTGGACCGGTCAAAGGTGAGAAGTTAATCATCTTTAAAAAGCGCCGCCGACATGGAAGCCGGGTCAAGAAGGGTCATCGGCAACAATTTACAAAGGTCCGAGTCACTGAAATTATTGCAAGCTAGGGCCGTCTAAGAAAAACTCAACAACTCAAAGAATCGAAACGTAACGAGAGGCTGAAATGGCACATAAAAAAGCGGGAGGCTCTTCACGAAATGGTCGCGACTCGGCGGGAAAACGCCGGGGGGTAAAGCGATTTGGTGGACAAGAGGTTATCGCTGGAAATATCCTTATCCGTCAGTGTGGCACGAAGTTTCATCCTGGACGAAATGTTTCGATGGGAAGAGATTTTACGATTTATTCTTTAATTGATGGGGTGGTAGCTTTTGAAAGAAAAAAAAGCCGCCAAGAGGTAAGCGTTTACCCATCGGCAGCAGTAGCTACTGTTGAAGCGTAGTTACTCTTAAAAATCGCTTCATTGATTCTCCGTACATGCTGTTTTTGTGGTTCGTGCGATCCAGCTCCTTGGCTGTTTCTATAACTTTGAGCGTATGTTCTGCTTATGAAGTTTATTGATGAAGCAAATGTAAAGCTTATTGCTGGCCATGGCGGCGCTGGCTTTGTAGGTTGGCGACGAGAGAAGTTCGTTCCGATGGGAGGCCCAGATGGGGGGGACGGTGGAGATGGCGGGAGTGTTATCTTTGTTGCAGAACCGGGACTAAACTCTCTGATGGATTTTGCACTAAACCCCATAATTCGAGCAAAAGATGGTACCGGCGGTGGCAGAAATCAGCTCACTGGGAGAGCGGGAGAAGATGTCATTCGAAAAATCCCGGTTGGCACGCAGGTATTTTACAATGAGAATCTTATTGCTGATCTCGCCGTGCCAGGAGCACGATGGGTTGCTGCTCGAGGAGGGCGCGGCGGTAAAGGAAATGCTTTTTTTAAATCCTCAACAAATCAGTCCCCGACACATGCACAGAGTGGGCAGCCTGGAGAGATTTTTCAGTTTCAACTTGTTCTAAAATCAGTCGCGGATGTTGGACTGATCGGATTTCCAAATGCTGGGAAATCAACTTTTATCTCTAGAATCTCTGCCGCTCGACCAAAAATTGCTGAATACCCCTTTACTACGTTACAGCCTAACCTGGGGGTGGTTTCTTTGGATCAAGATCGGCAATTTGTAGTTGCTGACATTCCTGGGCTTATTCCCGGAGCCCATCAGGGCAAAGGTCTTGGAATCCGATTTCTAAAGCATATCGAGCGCACGGCGGTTCTTGCGCAATTTATCGATGTAACAAGTTCCTGGGAAGACCTCGTCCCACCAGAAGATGAAAATGAATCTGCACTTGCTGAATTTGCCCTCTTACAATTTCAAGTTATTGAAAAGGAACTCGGCGCATTTTCTGAAACCTTATTAAGTTACCCACGCATAGTTATTTTTTCAAAAGCAGATCTCCCCACTGCTCGAATTGCTTACCACGCCGCTAGTGAAGCGCTAAAGAAACAAGGCATTGAGAGCTTTCTTATTTCAAGCGTTACCGGGGAAGGAATAAAAGAGTGTAATGAGAGACTCTACCAGTTGGTGCATGATTCTCGCATGCGCTCAATTCCCAGAAACGTTGTAAACGCTTCCTAAGTGCCCTCTCTTACTTTTCATTGCCCAGCGAACCGAACTCTGTTATAATGCATCTAAATAGGTGAATCATTAAGGGATATATACACCACGAATTAATGACCGTTCTTTCGACACCTCCTTCCAATAGTGCCAGCCGGGCACCTTCTCGAGAAAGTATTTCAAGTAGCGACGCCACACTAAAAGCAATGGAGATCGCCATTGAGCAAAAAGCACAAGATGTTTGCGGCTTAGACATTCGTACGGTGAGCGATATTGCTGATTATTTTGTTATTGCAAGCGGCACTTCAGATCGACATGTGCGTGGCATCGTAGACAAAGTTGTTGAGAAATTACGCGACCTCGGCGAGCGTCCTTACCGGATCACAGGATTAGAATCCGCACAGTGGGTGATTCTAGATTACGGAGATTTTGTAGTGCACATCTTTTATGAACCCGTTCGGCAGTACTATAGCTTTGATGAACTATGGACAAAAGGACTCCGACTCCGACTTCGACCTGAAGTAGAAGAAGCAGCAAAGAAACTCCGCACCGGAATGATTATGTTCTAAGATAGCCTCACCCAGACCTTTCGGGGTTGAAAACCCGTTTTGTTGTTGCAGGTTCTTAGTGCCTAAATGCCCTCAGGCTATTATCTACGTTACGATCCGCCCCCCTTGCCCCATTTCATAAAAAGACGCTAAAAGATGGGGGAATCACGAAGTATCCTTATGCCTACACGAATTATAAAACTCTTAATCCCGCTTCTCCTCTTTGGAGCTATTTTCTCCTATCTCTTTGTTCTTAACTCAGGAAGTGTCACCGTGACTTACGGAACTGACAGATCCTGGAACGCTCCACTGGCAATAGTCCTAACCGTTACCTTTTGCCTTGGCGCCACCATCGCTGCGATGGTGGCCTTCTTTTTTGCGCTCAAGCACTCATACCTCGATTGGAGACAAACAAAACGCCAGCAGCGGCTCACAGAGCATCAGGAAGTTTTCATTAAAGCCCGTGAGCATCTCGCCTCCGGAAATTATTCAGCTGCACGAACTCTCTTTAAGCAGATCCTTGAATACGATCCCAATAATATCGTTACCCGTGTGCTTCTTGCCTCCGTTTATAAAAAGGAGGGTGATTTGCAGGGAGCCCTTCACGTTCTTGATGAAGCACGGCTCACCCATAGAAAAAATCTTGAGTTAACTTTTCTTGCAGCAGAGATTCATGAAGAACTTGGAAACTACACTGCTGCATATGATAATATGGCTCTTGCTTTCCAAGCTGATGAAGAAAACACAAAAGTATTACGAAAGATGATCTCGTACTGCGAACATCTTCAACGCTTCGATGATGCGCTCAATTTTCAAGCGCGACTTGTGCGGCTTACCTCCGGCGACATTCAGCGTAAAGAGCAAGAGCGGCTTGCGCTGATTCGATTCCACCAAGCAACGAACAAAGAGGGGATCGAAAAAAAGCAGGCACTTGAAGAGGTTTTAAAAAAACACAAAGATTTTCCTTCGGCCCTTATAGAACTTGCTTTCATTGAAAAAGCAGGTGGCAACCTCAAGGAAGCGACCAAACTCCTCACTCGGGCTTTTGTACGATCCCAAGAGGTCTCTGTGTTAAACGAAATTGCGCAGCTCTGGCTCGAGGCAGGAGATCCTGAAGGAGCTATTGCCTCACTACGAAATGCGGTCCTTTATTCTCTCCCTGAAGATCGGATCACCGTCCAGTCTCATCTCTACCTCGTTTCAGTTTTACTTACAGTGGGAATGCTTCGTGAGGCAAAATCGGAGCTTCAAAAGATAAAAAGCTCAAACCATCTCCTGGGAACCGAAGACACTGTATCGGCAGCAATTCTTGAAGCAAAAATTGCTGAGCGCGAAGGAGATCCTCACCTCTCCTGCCAAATATTGTTTACTGCAGCAGAAGCTTCTTCAACAGGGGCTTCCGCTCTGATCTTAAAAGGAGTTGCTCACCAAAACGGAGGCTCTCGCCGAACGTCAGGAATTTCTGAACAAATAGAGCAACCCTCTCCACGACTCTCAACGCCTTAGGAGTCCAATGAGAAAAACACATACCCCTTTCTTACTGGCGATCCTTGATGGCATCGGAAACAACCCTAACCCCAAGGGAAACGCAGTCTTTCATGCAAAAACTCCGATCCTCGATCACTTACGACAATCTACTCCTTCAACAGAACTGATCACGTTTGGACCCCGCGTTGGGCTTCCAGAAGGACAGATGGGAAACTCTGAAGTGGGGCATCTCAACATCGGTGCGGGAAGAGTTGTTGAGCAAGAGCTTTTAAAAATCAACCGCGCGATTGAACGAAATGCTTTGGGAGAGCTTGAGGCACTTAATGATGCCTTTCAATACCTTCGGCAGTCAGAAAGTAGCGTTCTCCATATCATCGGCCTTGCCAGTTCCGGCGGTGTTCACAGCTCAATTGAACATATTCAAGCCCTTGTTACTGCAAGCCACAAGGCGGGCGTAAAGAGAATCTCCGTCCATGCGATTACCGATGGGCGCGACACTCCTCCTCAAGCCGCATGTGAAGAGATAGCTCGACTCAAGGAGTTTCTTTCTGGTTTTTCACAACCTCTCCCCCACCTTGTATCAATTATCGGGCGCTACTACGCAATGGATCGAGACCGTCGATGGGAGAGAACTCAGAGAGCCTATGACCTCTACACACTCGGCAAAGGTGAGCACACCAGAGATCCTGTTTCGATACTTAAAGAGAAAAAGGACTCTGGGAAATATGACGAATTTCTCGAACCAATAATCATTCAAACTCCACACGGTGACTGCTCGCTTGTCAGAGAGGGAGATGCTGTACTTTTTGCCAACTTTCGATCGGATCGGATGCGGCAGATCGTAAGATCTTTTATCGAGCCAAGTTCTTCTTTCAAAGGGTTTTCTCGAGAGCGTGTTATAAATCTTTCTAAGATCCTCACTCTCACAGAATATGAAAAGGATCTTCCCGTAACGGTGCTTTTCAAACCTACCCCAACAACAAATCATCTTGGTGAGGTGCTCTCAAGAGATGGATTTAAACAACTCCGCATTGCAGAAACCGAAAAATATCCACACGTCACTTATTTCTTTAATGGCGGAACAGAGACTCCCTACCCTGGCGAAGAGCGAATCCTCATCCCTTCTCCTCGCGAGGTAAAAACCTATGACCAAAAACCAGAGATGAGTGCGTTTGAAGTTACGAGAGAATTGATTTCGAGCATCGAAAACAACAGGAGAGATGTGTATATTGTAAATTACGCAAACGGAGATATGGTTGGTCACACGGGAAATCTTGATGCAGCAATTAAAGCAGTAGAGACCGTTGATTCCTGCTTAGGACAAGTTTTGGAAGCGTTAAGAAAACAAAATGGCGTTGCCCTCGTTACTGCAGATCACGGGAACGCAGAACAGATGATTGATTATGAAACCGGTGAACCACATACCGCGCATACACTGTTTCCCGTTCCTCTCTTTCTTGTGGGATTCAAAGAAAAAAATATCTCACTTCGGGCTGGGGCCTCGCTCTGTGATATTGCCCCTACGATCTGCGAAGTTTTAGAAATTCAGCCCCCACAGGAGATGACGGGAAAGTCATTAATTGAAAAATAGTTTGAAAAAACAGCTGCCCGTATGATGTTTTCCACTTTGTTCTCGCAATGCATACATCTTTTCTATCCCCCACACTGCGCGGTGTGTAAAAAAGATTTAAGTGCGCTGGTTCCCCCTTCTGCTCATTGTGACATTCTTTGCCATGATTGCGATCCCCTCTCCTCAGGAGGAGAGATTCAAGGGAGCTTTTTTCCACAACAAAATCAATCCCTCTCACTCAACGACATTCAAGCATTGGAAAGGAAGGTGCACCAACTGGAATCCTCGCTCTGCGAAGTGTGTGAGGAGAAAACCACTTCATGGGGAAATCAGGCTCAGCGGTGTGTCGCCTGCTATCTCTGGCCCCCGCCATTACGGAGAATTCATTCCATGTGGCGCTACACCGCCCGAGCAAAAGGGGTCGTTAAGGCGCTAAAGTATGGAAATGAACGACTGCTTAGTAAATATATCGGAGAGCTTCTTGCGAGCTGTCTTGCCTCAAAAGGCACATTTCGCGCATATGATTGGGATATAATCATTCCCCTCCCCTCTTCGATAGAGACACTCAAGAGAAGGGGGTATAATCATATCGGACTCATTAGCCGAATACTGGGGAAGCACTTGCTACTTCCTGTTGATTGCACTTCGCTGCGCTCAAAACGACCACGCCCTCCACAAACAAGCTTAGAGATCACGGATCGTCACAAAAACGTTAAAGATGCCTTCTCCGTCAACGAAAAACGAATTGCTGGAAAGATAGTGTTATTGGTAGATGATGTTATGACTACCGGTGCAAGCCTTTTTTCTGCCGCAAGCGAGCTCCTTGAAGGTGGTGCCAAAGCAGTAGATGCGGTGACGGTATGCCGTTCCCTGGAGTTTCAAGCAAATCGGCTACTTCCTTCTCAACATATTAATCTTCGTGATGATTTGGATCGTGTCGGAAACGGTTGATAAAAACATAGTAGCCACAATGGTAAACAGTTTAAAAAGTTTTATACGGAACTGGAAGCGGCCAAGTCCCCCCTTGCTACCCATTCTCTATATTATTTTAGGAGCTATCATTCTTTGGCAAGCGTATTCAACAAATAAAATTGAACAGTATTCTCTCTCTCTGGCCATTCAAGAAAAAAACATTCAAGAGCTCTCTGACAACACTGAACGTATGGAAAAAGAGCTCCGAGTTTTAAAACAGATTCTTAGTCGTAGTAAATTGCTTGAACCAGCTGTATTTGACACAACCTTTACTCTCAATGGGAGCGAACGGGATGATCCCTTTCTTGGGGGAAAAGATTCAGCGGTAGTAATCATTGCTTTTAGTGAATACCAGTGCAAACCTTGCCGGGAGTTTTTTGAAACAACGTTTGCTAAATTACAATCAAACTTTATCTCTTCAGGAAAGATTAAACTTATCTTTCGTGACTTTCCTCTTGATTCTCACAACCAATCAGAGCAGGCAGCGACATTAGCAAATTGCGCGGGAGAACAGGGTCGTTATTGGGAGATGCACAAGCTCCTTTTTGAAAATCAAACTCTTGTTGATCGCGGAGAATTTTCTTCCTTGCAAACGCAGATCTCTGGTCTTAACGTAGCAAAGATAAAAGAATGTGTAGAAAGTAATCGCTATCGTAAAGAGATTGCAGAGGATCAACAAGACGGAAAACGAATCGGCATAAAAGGTGCTCCTGGATTTTTTATCGGGAAAAAAAACGATCGCGGGGACTACAAAGGAGTAATTATCCGCGGCGCACAACCGTATGCAGTCTTTGAAGCTCAGATAGAGCGGTTGCTGTAATAAGAGCTGTTCCATTTTAAATGAACAAATTCACCGTTTCCTGTCGTTGCGAGCCGGGAGGCCCGGCCGCCGGGCGAAGCGAAGCAATCTCATACTACAAATAAGGGTTCGAGATTGCTTCGCTTCGCTCGCAACGACAGGAAGAAGTCCTGCATTATCTAAAGTGAAATAGCCCCAGCGGCAACATTTTCCGGCAAGAATTTCCAGGGGCGACAATCGTGGCCTGCCCTTACGTTTTTTAGCCCTCTCTAACGTCTTAATATTACAGTAAGTATATCTTTTCTCCCGGAAATAGGTGTTTGGATCAACTTTTGCTTATCTCTGAGTAGGTTGAGGTGGAGTGGGTGGTTGAAACTGGAGGCAAATGATTCAGATAAAATCAATGGTTGAAAGTAAGCAGAGCGTCGAAGAGACGAAACAGCAAGGGAAACCACAGATAAGCGTGGCTCTTCCCTCTGCACCAACAGCTGGCTCGCAGAGCTTTGCTAATCTCTTTAGTTCATTTTTTTCAGGGAGTTTTCTCTTTGATGCCTTCTTTCAAAATCTCTCCCCTATTAAGCCCCCGCCTGCACCAGAAAAACCCTTAAAAGAAGAGGTCGAACTCCCTGTTGAAAATACCGTAGAGAGAAAGAGCGCTGAGGAAGAAGAGATTGTTGTACGCGATCAAGTAGATCAAGTAGAAACCACCAAAGATGCTCATTCAAAAGAAAAATTAGTAAAAGAAACTCCCAAAGAAGAAACAGTCCAAACAGCGCCGGTTCCGGTTGAAACAAAACCAGAAACTACCTCTCTGAACGTTTCAGAAGAGACTACAGAATCAGCCAAAAAGGAGACTCCTCAACAAGCAGCAACTCCAGCTTTCTTTCAAAAGGATTCGCCTATCGTTACCGCTTCGGGAACCTCTCTTCAAGCAAAGGCACTTAAAGTTTCAGAAGCTCCTCAGGCAATCATAAAGGAAGCAGCCGCTGCTCCACTGGCACCAGAGAGTAATGCCGTTACTGGAGAATCTCGTTTGCAGCGCACCTCTCTACAAGCGGCAAAACAAATTGCTCCTGCACCACTTCTTAATGTTCAAGCGACCGAAGAGAAAGTTCTTACTCCTGAAAACTTGGTTCCTACCGACACTCAGAAACTTGGAGATATTCCTGTTCAAGCAATGAGAAACGTGTTTTCTCTACAAAACTTCTTAACAGGAAAACAGGCAGATATTCGTGAGCTCCTTGGCCCCTCACAAAATGTCCTTACTGTTCCACGAACTTCAGGCACGACACCAGAGGTCCCTTCATTTCAAAACCGCTCTCTTGATAAGGGCGCCCAGAATAATGAACGTTTAGCAAATACCTCAAAAACGCTTGCAAGCAATCAACAGCAGATATTAGAAAGAATCGAAAAAGCTATTGAGACCGCGCTAAAAAGTCGAACTCCAGATACTCTGACATTTCGACTTGAACCCTCAGAACTGGGGCAGGTAAATGTCAAGGTAACCCAACGCTCTGGCCAGGTATATGCTCGACTCACTCCTGAATCTCCAGAGGTAGAGGCACTTATACGAGCAAAACTGCCTGAATTAACACAGTTGTTGACGGCAGCAGGTCTTAAGTTAGACAATGTGCATGTGAGTGTGGGAGCAGAAAAAGGGGAAAGTGAGTTTGCACAGTTTAATCGTTTTCTCGAAGAGAAGAATGCTCGTGGGGGAAAACAGTTTGGGTATGAAGGCTCTGCACCAGAATCAACAACACGAGGCGCCTACGAGTCTGTAGACTCCTATAGTCCAAGTTGGGTTGCATAAAGGTAGAAAAGCTTAGAGAGACACACTATGGCTGATGAAAATAACATAAAAAAGATAACACAGAGCAAGGCGCTTGAAGGACTTGGTCAGTCTTCATCTCCTACTGCAAATCAGAGCACTGATACAAATAGAAACATTGTTGATCAACACGAGTTTCTTACACTTCTTGTAAATCAACTCCAACATCAGGATCCTCTCAATCCGATGAACAATGAGGAGTTTGCGGTACAGCTTGCACAATTTAGTCAACTTGAGCAACTTGTAGATATCAATAAGAAACTCGGTGAAGGTGGAAACCTTGGCGGAAGTGGTTCCGTAAGTTCAATGGCGTCATTTCTTGGACATGAAGTCGTTCTTAAAGATCAGTTTGTTCAGGTTGCTGGAGGAAAAGGTCCAAATGTGCTTGTTGATCTTCCAGCGGGGATTCAGTCTGCGCGGGTGGATCTCGTGGATGAAAATGGACAGGTATCAAAGAGTTATACGATTGACGATCTGGAACCGGGTCGAAAGATGATCACCTTAGAGAATATCGATGTTTCGAACGGTTCATATGAAGTTCGAGCGGTGGGAGTCAATGGAGATGGAAGCTTTGTAACTCTGGACTCAAAGGTTACTGGAACAGTAGAAGGCTTTGTAGTGGAACCAGAGCCGTCACTGATAGTAAACGGAGTTCAAGTTGCTCTTGACGAGGTTATTGAGGTGTATTTAGCTCCGAAACGGGCGTAAGAGTTTTAGGTTTTAAACATAAGGAACAAAGGGAGGATCTGTGGCAGGTATTGTAAATGGTTTATTTGCGGGTCGCGCAGGTATTCAGAGTCACGGAACAGCGATTGCTGTATTAGCGGATAACATCGCTAACTCAAATACCGTCGCATACAAAGCATCTCGAGCAAATTTCACGGACCTACTTTCACAGAGCATTGGTGGTGGTGGTGGAAGTGCCACAGCAGGAAATGGTAGTCAGGTTATATCGGTAACTCCGATTTTTACCCAGGGAACATTTGAATCCACCGGTCGAGGACTCGACGTCGCGATTGACGGAGATGGATTTTTTGTCTTGGGTCAAGGTTCTGGTCGTTTCTATTCACGGGCTGGAAACTTCAGTATCTCCACCGATGGTATCCTCATTAACCAAAACGGACTTTCGGTTCTTGGCTTCCCAGCAGACGGTGCGGGCGGTCTTGAAGAGCTAAACGTTAACAATATCTCCCAAGCAAATATCGACACAACGGCAGCCACAATTACTGGAAATCTAGACGCTTCAACTACACCAAACGCTACCCTTCCTGCGGCTGGATCGTCCTTCTCTACTCTCTTTAACGAAGCAGAGTATTTTACAAACGTTGACGTGTTTGACTCACTTGGCGCACAGCACTCCCTAACCTTCTTTTTCTTTCATACCGATGATGGAGAGTGGACAGCGCAGGCCTACGTAAACGGGGAAGATGTCACAGGAGGGACTGCTGGGGAACCCGAGCAGGTAGGAAGCGATCTTGTAATGACCTTTGATGGAAGTGGTGTGCGAACATCATTTAGCGCCCCAGACATGACCTTAGCTCCAGTGTGGAACAATGGATCAGAAACAGGTGATATCGAAGTAAATTTCGATCCGTTTACACAGTTTTCTGCTCCTTCATCGATTAGTTCTATTAGTCAAAACGGTAAAGGGGTCGGAAACATTGTTTCGGTGAGCGTTCAAAGCGACGGAACGTTGTTTGCCCAGCTTGATAACGGTCTGACAACTTCGATTGGAACGGTTGCACTGGCAACGTTTGCCAATGCTGAAGGGTTGAGTCGTTCTGGGGATTCACTCTATACGGAGAGCGCTAATTCTGGAGAACCTGTTATTGGAACTCCTGGAAGTGGAAAATTCGGAAGCACTCAATCTGGATCTCTTGAACTCTCAACTGCCGATATCGCTGATGACTTTATTAAATTGATCTCTCTCCAACGAGGGTTTCAAGGAAGTGCTCGAGTGATCACAAGTATTGACGATCTGCTAAATGAGATTATTAACTTAGCATAAAGTCTTTCTTAAATGCTCGCATGGGGTGATCTCACCCCATGCGTTAAACGCTGCGCTCTTTGTTATCAAAAGGCCAAAGAAACGGTCTAGCTTTTTACTCCCACTAACCCCGCATCAAGCGAGAGGAAAACGCGATGCACTTCATAATCATCGCGATCAAAGACATTTCCCCCAAATGAATCCTCGGTGGCATCTTGGTTGGCGTAATTATACCCAATTGAGAGCGCAATCGCTTCGGTAAGTGCGTAGCGAACTAAGGCTGTTCCTTCATAGCGATCGGAAGAATTACTCAAACTCCCACCCTCATCATATTGGGTTACAAGGCCCCCCAAGACAAATTCCAGTCGATCTCCGATCCGACGTGATCCATTTAATAAAAACCTCCGTACCGTTAAACGATCCCCATCAATATTAATCCCACTTGATTGATTTGCTCCTGCAGTAAAAGCCATTCCAGGTTCCGGGGTGTAGGAAAGTTGGAGATCAAAATCGAAGGAGTTTTCGTCCTGATCACTATCTTCAAGAAACTCAGAAATACTACCATCTGGATTCACTACCGTAATAATTTCTGGATCCCCCTCTTCAGAAAAATGAGAGAAGCTTGCCCCTGCCTCTCCCCTCACCTCTAAAGCTTCGCTCACCCGATACATGACCCCTGTTGCAACCTTAGAGTCTAAGCGATCCAGTTCATCCTCGCTTTTTGCTTCGACATCATTTGTGTCAACACTGGTAAAATCAAGGTATTCTGTTCCCCCTCGGATGTGCCCATCTACGCGATCCGTAAAATGATGGGCCACTTTTGCATTCGCACCGTGACTAAAGTAGTCAGAACCTTCTGCTTCCCGCTCATCATCGTCTCGACTATCAAATAAAAATTCGCCAAGAAAATCATGCCGCACAAAGGTGTAATCAACCCCTAAATCGGTCTTTGGCATAAACTCCCACTCTTTTATCCCAACAACAGCACTTGCTTCATTTGTCTCTGATTGTCTCGCTACTGACCCTTCGGCAACAGTAATATCATCTGAGTCTGAACTGAGTTGATCCGCAACTTCAAAATACCAAGGACGCGACAAGAGTGTTTCTTTAGAAGCTGTTTTTAACGTCGCATCGAGCGTGATACGATTTTCGTCACTTTCATCAGCAAAAAAATATGCGCCAAGCTTTCCTTCCGCCGAAGTATCTAAGTGCGGAGTCAATGGCAACGCACTCGAGAGCGTTATGCTTGGATTAGTAATAAAATCATCGTTTTCATCGCCGTCAAACTGCTCGATAGAGCCTGCGTCAATCTGTCCGTTGGCTATCGCATCTTCAATCGCAGAGGGAAGTACTGTTTTGTCATCTTCAAGAAAAATATTATTATCATACAGTTCTTGAACCCCTAAGGAGATACTGACTTGAGCACTGACAGAGGCAGAGGGAAGCATCATGGAGACGAGCCAGGAAGCATAAATTAATCCCGCAGGATACTTTTTGCGGAGATAAAAATTCATAAATGAGTCCCTCCTTTTATTCTTACTAACAAAATAGGCAATTATCTTCGGCGCTTATATCTCTCTAAACGATCCTTTAGAAACCGTTAAAAAATGTCGATTTAAGCTACGGCTGATAAATTTACACGAATTATCTGTAAAGAGATATCAGAAAACAGTCCTTTTTTTGAGTTAGAAGATGTCATTAGAGCATTCCGGGTATAATCTAAGCGTAAAAATGAGAGGTGCCCGGGCGCGTTTTCGGGAAAAACCCGATCCAAAACTGCGATCTGCCGCTTTAAGAACCGCATTTGTTGCTCGTTTTATTGTTCTTCGCGAAGGACGAAGGACTCGTGCTCATCGCATTATCGAAGAGATGTGCTGGACCGATAACGCTACCGCACAAGAGCTCTATGAACGATTTCGGCAAGCTTTCATGGAAAATGGCGACAAGTTACAACCCGTAGATCGCGATCTCCGTAGAGCACTCGCTCACGCAGAGCGAAGTGTGGATTATTTCTTTGATCAATACGTTGGTCGTTCCGTGCTGAGCTTCAAAGATGCGCTCGCTGATTATGAGCGAAGTAACCGTCTTCTCTTTGGAGAAAACCAAGACGACCTTCCGCGCCACGGTGGATGGCGACTTCCCAGCGAAAACACCAACGGAAACGGAAAAGCGTAGTTTTGTAGTCTAAAATAAAAGTCCAGATCAACTCCGAAGTTCTTTGATACACTCAGCTTCACGGAGAAATACCCTTTTCTCCGTTTCAAATACCTTCGTGTGCAGAGAAGATCTTGTGCTATAAAAATCCATGGCCTCTAAGAAAAACAAACGAAAGCATGCTATCGCACTTCGTTATGAAGAGAGTGACCGTGCGCCTGTCGTAGTTGCTACTGGTGCTGGCGAACTTGCAAAACGCATTGTGGAGTTGGCAACGGAACACGGCGTTCCCATTAAAACAAATGACACGCTCGTTGATGTGCTCTCAAAACTACAGGTCGGTACAGAGATTCCTCCGGAAACGTATAAAATCGTCGCTGAGATCCTCGCGTTTTTATTCCGAACAGATGCCGCTTGGAGAGAGAAAAAGATAAAGGCCGGCGATCCCGTCGCTGAGGTCTTTAAACGAGCCTTAGAACGAAAGTAAGGCCTGGAAAAAGGGTTTTGCAAATTCCTCTAAAGAAGAATATAAACAACCCTGGTGTGTACAGAATCTAGATAAAATCTAACAGAAACGTATAGGGATCATGGCAGCAACAGCGCAGCAAACAATGATGGCGGGAAAAATGACAAATGAAGGGGATTTCAAGGTTAAGGATATGTCCCTTGCTGAATGGGGTCGAAAAGAGATCCTGCTTGCAGAAAATGAAATGCCTGGATTGATGGCCCTTCGTGAGGAATACAAAGGAAAGCTCCCTCTGAAAGGTGCTCGCGTTGCTGGGTGTCTGCACATGACGATCCAAACAGCGGTGCTCATTGAAACCCTCACCTCACTTGGAGCTGAGGTGCGTTGGTCAAGTTGTAATATCTTCTCAACCCAAGATCACGCCGCCGCTGCTATTGCTGCTGCTGGAATTCCAGTTTTTGCATGGAAAGGTGAGACTGAAGAGGAATACGATTGGTGTATTGAACAAACTTTAAAGTTTTCAGATGGTAAATATCTCAATCTCATTCTCGACGATGGAGGAGATCTTACCAAGCTCGTTCATGAAAAGTACCCCCAGTTAATAAAAGAGATTGTGGGTATTTCAGAAGAGACCACTACCGGTGTTCATCGTCTTCATCAGATGCATGCGAAAGGACTTTTGAAAACGCCAGCGATCGATGTGAATAATTCGGTAACAAAATCGAAATTTGACAATCTCTATGGTTGTCGCGAATCGCTCCCTGACGGCCTAAAACGTGCAACAGATATTATGATCGCTGGGAAAATAGTGGTCATTGCTGGCTACGGAGATGTTGGCAAGGGATGTGCCCAGGCAATGCGTGGTCATGGCGCGCGAGTACTGATCACTGAAATTGATCCAATTAGTGCCCTCCAGGCAGCTATGGAGGGCTACCAGATAGTAACGATGGAGGAAGCTGCCCCGCAGGGAGATATTTTTGTTACCGCAACCGGCAACTGCGATGTTGTGACATTTAAGCATTTTGAAGTTATGAAAAATGAAGCGATTCTCTGCAATATCGGGCATTTCGATGCAGAGATTGATATGCACTCACTCATCAGCAATCCAAAGGTGAAGGTAGAAAATATTAAGCCACAAGTGGATCGTTTTGTTCTCCCAAATGGTCGGTCGTTGATTGTGCTTGCACAAGGACGGCTAGTAAATCTTGGCTGTGCCACGGGACACCCAAGTTTTGTGATGTCAAACTCATTTACTAATCAAGTGCTTGCTCAAATCTCACTTTGGAATGAACGAAAAAAATATGAAATTGGTGTTCATCGCCTTCCCAAACTTCTTGATGAAAAAGTAGCTCGACTCCATCTAGAGAAGCTTGGGGTGAAACTTACGCATCTCTCGCCAAAACAAGCAGAGTACATTGGAGTGGACCCGGAAGGACCTTTCAAGCCAGAAGGGTATCGCTACTAAAGATTAGAAAGGATCTGTTTTCTCATACATTTTGAGAACTCGATTGACAGGGGTCTGCCTTATCCTTATTTAGGTAGCGATACCTAAGGCACCAGAGAAGAAGCTACGCTTCTCTAGCGGTAATAGAGCCTTAACCCGAATTTACTTCAGGATGAGTATTCTTCTAAGCAATATGACATCTTCTTTCGAGCAACAGAGGACTGAGCTACCGTTAAGAGGTCACGGGCCACTTGTTGATCCATTCACAAATGACATTCTAAACTCGGACTCTCTGAACACGCGTAAGGATCCACCCCGAGCGCTCAAATCTCTTGCTCGTATTGTCGATGATGACCTCTGTCATCGTTGTGGTAGTTGTGTCGGAATTTGCCCTACAAACGTTTTAGGAACCGATGATTCTCAATATCCTCTTGTCAAAGATCTCTCCGCATGTATCGATTGCGATCTCTGTGTCAAGGTTTGCCCAGGTGATGAATTTAATGCTCCACTTTTTTCAAAACAACTCTTCGGCACGACAGGCGACGCAGACGATTGTTACGGAGAGTTTGAGAGTGCTTATCTCTCCTATGCAAAAGATCCCGCTATTCGAACAAACAGCACCAGTGGTGGGCTTGTCACTGCACTGCTTATCTCTCTTCTTGAGCGTGGTGAGATTGATGGTTGCGTAGTAGTCGTTGGTGATGAAACCGTTCCTTACCGAGGGGTTGCAAAAATTGCACGAACTCGTGATGAAGTTCTCAAAGCAGTAAAATCAAAATACGCAATGGTTCCCACAAACGCTCTCTTTAAAGAGATTCTCCAACAACCAGGACGATACGCTTTTTTGGGGCTTCCATGTCAAATTCATGGAGTTCATAAGGCCTTTCAATTAGAAAATGAACTTCGAAAGAGAATTGTTTTTACTATTGCTTTTATCTGCCATGCGGTGATTGAAGAAGAACCGCTGCAAATCCTCTATGATCGCTTCGGAGAGAGAAAAAAAGAGATCTCTTCTTTTCAGTATCGTCAGGGAAAACATGCTGGGGTAACTCAGGTCAAACTTAAAAATGGCCAGAGCCAATCGGTCATGTTTCCTTCAAAAACAAAATATCAACCCGATGCAATTGAAATGGTAAATTTACTCTATCGATTATATTCTCCAACAAGGTGTTTTAGTTGTTATGACGCCATGGGAGAATTTGCCGATCTGACGGTGGGCGATCCGTGGATGCCAAAACCATTTGATGACATCGATTTTAAAGATGGATATACCTACACTTTAGCAAGGACCCCTCAAGCGCAGCGCTTTCTCAAAATGGCGGAAGAGGAAGGTTACATTGTTTCTCGAGCACTCTCACGTGAGGCAGCAAAAACCTGTAATGTGAGCATGGCAAAGGAAAAACGACACCGAGCGTTTCGATTACTTGATGCAAAAGCTCGACTTGGTCAAGCAGCCCCGAACTATCATTTTTCCATTTCAAAGCCAAAAATAAAACAAAGAATCCTCACTGAGGTGAGTCTTCTTGGATATATTCTTTGTTACTTTCCAACTTGCGCTCGTTATGTATTTCGATTTGCGCTTTCTGATCTTGGCTACGCTGGTTTTTGGTTAAACAATAAAAGAAGACGCTTTCGTACTTGGCGACGAGATCTCACAGCAAAGTTACAACGAGGGTTTCATAAAGCATGAGCTGAGCAGTTATTGAGGATTACTCCTCAATTGTTGTGCCTGTTCAAACTTTCCTTCATCAAATCCTACAAGCAACAGATCCCCTACAAGAATTTGGGGAATTCCACGTCCAGACTTTTTGGAAAGAGTTTCAAAAATAAGACGCGCTGAATGATTCTTTTCAATGTCTGCATGAATATAATTAATATTTCGTGCTTGAAGATACTTCTGAGCGTAGCGACACGCTGGGCACCAAGCCGTTACAAACATCACAATTGGAGCCTCAACGGGCGAACCTCCAAGCGCACGAACAATCTCTCCCGATTCAGCACTGGAGAGTTCTATTCCCACCGATGTTTTAAAAATCGTGGAAAATAACAATAAAAAAAGACCCATAGCACTTAAGTAGATAAAAAAAGTAAGCGGTTTGCGTTGATTCACTTTTTTAACAATTTAAACCTTCTTTCATCCTTTCTTTGATATTCCCCGCAACACGCCAAAAGATCTTGCTCAGCTCCTCTGCAACGGTCTCTCTATCGTGAATTTCCGCAGCGTAGAAGGACGCAAGTTTGCCACGACTTCGGGTTTGAACTCGGTTATGAAAGCATTCTGATAAAACATTTTGAAGATCCTCTTTTTCATGATCTCCTGAACGAATCTTAAACACGATAGTATTTGGCACAAGTGCGGTGGAGGAAAAATTACTTAATACACAAGGCACCCCTGAGTGAAGACTGAGCGCTAAGTACGGTCCGGGATCACGGTGAGCGCTAAAAAGAGTGTGAATTGAAACATCACCTACTTTGAGAAGCTCCATCCAGTTTTTAGGAGAACGTCTTGGAATTAAAGTAACCGTGCTGACGCTGAATTCATCTATTAACCTTTTTGCCTCTCGTTCCTCATCCTTGCCACAGAGCCACATTAGATGCACTGAAAACGGTAGTTCCCTGATTGCGTCGAGGAGGTAATGCGCTCGATGCTCAACACCAGGAGTCCCCGCATAGAGCACGGTAAGAGTTTCTGGTAAGTTGTTATGAATAAGTTGTGACTCAATTTGTTTGGCAGGATAGGGAAGTAGCCCCGATTCCCGAGTCTCACGTGGTAGCCGTCGACGATACTCTCTGAGGTCTCGTTCACAAGAAAACAAAGAATATAAACTATTCTGACACTCTGCAAAACCAAAAGGATCGCTCCATGAATCACGAAGAAACAATATATCATGAAATAAAACTACTCCAGGAACTTGAGCGAGATGGTTTCGAACATACTGAGAAGAAGGGGCATCTTCTATCTGGTAGAAATAAAGATCAAATGGCTGTTCTCTATGATCACGTAACGCTTGCTGATACGGAAGCGCCTTTCCCTGAACTTCTTTTCCATCATGATAATAGCAAATTTGATGGAGCTTCTTAAGATATGGAGATAAAGAATCTGTAACGTATGCAGAAGTTGTTTCTTCCTTGGGATCAGAAAGTCCATAGAGAGGAGAAAACCAAGCAACTCGCAGCTTTTTTTTATCACCCACAATCACACCCCACAATCAGATCATAGAGAGATTAATCATTTTGGGCGATAATACAATAGTCTTGACTACCAAAAAGAAGCCCGTTAAGTGTCTTAAAATTGTGATTTAACAGCTCTATCGTTTCTTTCCATCGTGGGGTCATATAGTCTTGGACTTCTAGCTCTTGCAAAATAGCTTCTACAGGAAATGGAGATAACTTTCTTACCTCAAGAACTCTTAACCCAGCGAGTTCCAACAATGAGCGCATTGTTTCTGGATGAAGTGGTTGAGCATGCGTAGGATCACGAAAATAATTTCTTAAAAGCGCAACCATTGATTCTGTGTTGATCGTTTCAAAAACGACTTTCCCACCTCGTTTTAATTTTCTCGTAAGAAGTCGCAACAGCCTATCAAGTTGCCTCGCTGTAAAATGTTCAATAACTTGCGTCGCAATAAGTCCTCCAAAAGACCCATCCGGCATGCTTTGGAGATGACTCAAGCCATCTTCCAACCGCACATCAAGTCCTTGCTCACAACAGTGCTCATACATTGCTACATCTTGTTCAAGTCCGTAACTTGGAATCCCTGCTGTTAAAAACAAACTCTGTAGCTCTCCCCGACCAGATCCGATCTCCAATACCGGCAGAGTTTCTCCCCGAAATTCTTCAATATAAGGCGCCAATCGATTTTTAATCTCTGCTTCGCTTCCGCGATAGCGATTTTCTAAAAGAAGGTATGAATAATCGGGGAGATCTTCCCTTGGTTGAATCTCATGCTGAGAAAGATCGTTACTGGTATTTCTGGTTATCCGTGAAACAATACGCTCAAGTCCCTGTGCAACGCTTTGTAAGGTTTTAACCTCTCCTTCCTGTCGAAGTTGAGATCCCTTAATGCCTGATAGCTCACTTCGCAACTTCGTCACTTCGCCATGAGTAACTTCGAGAAGCCTTGCTTCTAAGCTCTGCAAAGAAGAGCGATACGCATCATCCATGCGCCACTCTTTTGTTTCAATCGCTCGCGCGAGTAGATTTAACGATCGAACCACATTTGCATGAAAATCTAACTCCTCTGAAAAATAACTACCAAGAAGAAAGCTTCTTATTTTTCGTTGGATGTATCGCTTGATACGTTTGAAATAGGAAAGAGAAGACGCTTCCCCAACTGAGAAATTAGAATAACTCCACAAACGATTTATTTGCTTAAATTCTTCCGCATTGACAAGATAAGACGGCACACCGAGTCTCTCTGTCGAGTCTTTTGATGCTGCTGTGTTTTCTGGATATGACATGAATTCGAGGTATCCCCACTCAAAAAATAGAATTGATCAATATCACAAAGCCCGGGGGAACAAAACTGCTAAGCAACCTTTCTTTCCTCGCCCTTATCAATATGACCAATGAAGCGATATCCTGCCACGGCGGTTAGATCATGGAGCGAATTGACCGTGTGGAAACCTTCAGAAAATGGCGAGTCTGAAGAAGGTCTAATCTCTTTTATCTCCCGCTCCTCAAATTCTGTCGGAGAAAGTTTGGTGATTTCATAAAGGACAACAGAGCCGCCATATCGCAAAGAGCAGTTCTGAGCAGGTCGAATGATTCGATCTCCCTCCCAAAACACAGCGCCAGCCATTCGTGAGCCACGAAGATTAAGTTTTACTGGATTCTCAGGATGCGGCAAAAACTCATCGAATAAATTCTTAGAATAAAATAGGTGTAGGTTATTGTCATGGTTGCCATAAGCTCCATATGACGTAAAAAGCCACCAGTAATCGTTATGGAAATAGAGGGCGTTATCAACACCGGGGAAATTAGGAAGGAGAACTTTTTTCTCTCTCCATTGCTCTGGAAAAGCTATACTTTCATAGAGCACTACCTTTCCTGTCGTTGACTGTTCGGGCAACATATAAAATCCATTCTGATAGGAAAATACAAATGGAAATGAGAGATGAAAGTCTGTCTTTAATACAGGTGTAAGCCCCAAAAACCTTCCATCACCTGTAAATTCAGTCACCGCAATATGTCCACGTCGTGAAGCATAGTTATAATCTTCGACAAAAATCCAAGTTTTTCCTTGATGTTCAACAAAAAATGGATCAGCTAAAAACCGCTTTCTATCGGGCAGAAGCCACCGAATGTTTTCGAACTTTGTTGTGCTTAACGCAAGTGGATTTTCTCGAGTAACACCAATTGCCCACTGAGTTATTTTGCCACGAGAGATCGTTTTTCCTTTAATTACTTTCATGGCATTTGCCAACATAAAATAAAACATTTGGAGATTTCCAGGACAGGCTGCTAATGGCTCTCCTTCACTCCCTAAAACCATCTGCCGTCGAAAAAATTCGATTGGAAAGATACCCGTGTGTAACAATGTAGTGAGTGCGTAATGAACCAAGCTCACTCCTGCAAGTTGAATTTTCTTTCGGTTAATTGCAGGAGACGTGGGATGAGTTCTGATCGAGGTCCGAGAAAGAACAAAAAACGGCCCGTCGAGTTCTTGCCTCGCATATAATGCCACCTCAGAAACAGGTCTCCCGTCAAACACCTCCCAAAATCCAGCAGCTCGTCCACGCTCTCTTGTTGCATCTCCATGGTGATACTGCCACACACCATAACGCGACATTTCAAATAACTCCTGAGAACATTCCTCCTCCCCAAGGTTGAGCAACACATCCATTGAAGTTTCAAATTTTTCCCTGATCCACGGTGCGTATACAGAAGTATAAAGATCAACAGAATCTTCTGAAAATCTCCCTCGCTTCTCATCAAAGAACGAATACCAACGGTAAAGAAGAGTTGGCTTCTCCCCTACTACCTCCCCTTGCGAGGTTGGTCGTCTCACTACTACTGAGATATCAAGGTGATTATTTTCTGAGAGAAGATCAAACAACCTCTTCACCCATGGGGCAAGAAAAGGAGCATCAAGGATGATACCTAGTTTCAGCTGTTTCGGCTGGTGAAGTGTTTCTAAACTCATTTGATACTACACTAGGAGAAAGACTCGGTGGAAAAGTGTAGAGCACAGGTTGGAAAGGCTGACTCTTTGCGGAAAAACAATAAAAAGCGAACTTCCCAATCAAGCACTCGCCTTGAAAGACTATAAGGACAGTTATATAAGAAGTCAATGAAAGCTCCTTTCTCTAACACTTTCAATGTGTTGCCCAAACATCAATCTCCCGCGCTCGTTCTTGGAGATGGGATTACTGCGTTAGGAACGATCCGTAGCTTGGGAAGACTTCGTATCCCCGTTCTCTCAATGTCGAATAAAAAAGATTTCGTATGTTACTCACGCTGGTATCGAAAGCTTCCTGGACAATCTTTAAATACTTCCAACGGGGAATTTATAAACCTTCTCCAACGGTTCGATGCTGACCGTGGAGTGTTATTTCCCTGCTCAGACTCCTGGGTGAAAACTGTCGCAAGCCTTCCTGAGGATCTGAAAAATCGGTTTCCAAGCACTCTTTCCGGCATGGAGAATGTTGAAAATTTTCTAGACAAAGAGCAGTTTGAAAAGCTCCTCTCAGATCTTAATATTCCTCACCCTTATTCCATAATTCTAGAGACAAGCTCTTCTCTCGACAATGTGCCAAAAGATGTTTTCTCCGGTCTCTTTCTTAAACCTCGAAATTCTCAGGCCTTTTTTGCACATTATCGAAAGAAGGCTTTTTTTTGTGAAACAAAAAAAGATGCTCAACGTTTATATAAAGAGATTACGGAAAATGGTTTTGGCGTTATTCTCCAAGAATTTATTCCAGGTCCGCCATCTCATCATTACTTCATAGATGGCTTCGTAAGTAGCAAAAAAGAACTTCAAGGTTTACTTGTGAGGAAACGACTTCGGATGTATCCACCTCATTTTGGAAATAGCACTTATATGGTGAGCGTGGAACAAAGCGAAGCGATCTTGGCAATATCTTCAATTGAAAAATTAATCAAAGAAGGAGGGTTACGTGGAGTTTTCTCTGCAGAATTTAAACTCGATCATCGCGACGGAAAATTTAAGCTTCTTGAGGTAAATATTCGGCCCTGGTGGTATGTAGATTTTGCTACCCATTGCGGAGTAAACGTTTGCCAGCTTGCTTACGCTGATTGTTTAAACATAGAGATAGAGCCAATTCGCTCCTACCGTATCGGTGAGTATTGCATCTTTCCGTATTATGATTATTTTGCCTCGAAACACGAACATCAGAAAAAATACTCTCATCTGATCTCTTGGGCACGCCACGCAATTGAGGCAAAAAAGCCAATTTTTTCTTGGAATGACCCCCTCCCCTCGTTTTTTGATACAAAGAAGTATTTATGGAGCAAAATCAGTCCTCGTCAATCATGAAAATATCGGTGCGAAATCTTCAGGAAAGTGAGTATAGTTCGTGGGAGAATCTTGTTTCCACCTCTCCACAAGGAAGTATTTATAGCCTCCCTCAATATCTTGAAGTGCTTTCAAGTGTTGGTGGCGGTTCCTTTCGAATCGTTGGCGCATTTAAAAACGATGAGTTAGTGGGTGGCGTTGGACTCTATGAGAGAAAAGGTCTCTCTGGTACCGTAGTGTCTAACCGTCTTCTTTTGTACTACAACGGTATCGTTCTTAAAAATCATCCATCTCGTTATCCATCAGAGTCAACTTCCTTTGAATTAGAAATTCTCTCTGCGCTGGAAGCTTCCTTATCAGCAACTCCTTATAGCCGAGTGATCCTCCATAATCGTCCTACTCTTACTGATTATCGACCCTTTTTATCCAATCACTGGATGGTCAAGCCAAGTTATACGTATGTTGTTTCCTGCACAAATACGGCAGAGTTATGGAATAAGATTGAGAAAAATCTACGCCGATTAATACGCCGTGCTGAAGAGGGGGGTCTTTCTTGTAGTGAGGATGATGATTTTGAGAGTTTTTTCCAGTTGCACACTGAGACTCATCTAAGGAAACACGCTCCACTCTACTTATCTAAAGAGAATTTTTCCCATTATTTTCAACGACTCTCTGCGATGGGTCTTTGTAAGTTGTATCATGCGCGGCTTTCAAGTGGTGCCTCCGTGGCGAGTCAATTGGTGCTTACAAGTGCACATCCAATAACCCATACCGTGTGCGCTGCCTCAGACCTCAATCACCTCAAAAGTGGGGCAACGCCCTTTCTCCGTTGGAGTGTCTTTTGTAAACTCAGTGCTGATGGATATCAAGAAAACGATCTTACCGATGCAGCGCTAAATTCTGTAACACATTTTAAGGCGCAACTTGGTGGGTCATTACAGATGACCTATACGTTAACAAGAAAGGATTCTCCGAAATATCTGCTGTATGAAAAAAGCAGAAAACTTCTTCGGCACGTAATGCATAAGATCACGATGAGGAGCTAAAAGAGAGTGGCAAAACGAATTCTCTACGGTGCAGATCTTCTCTGCGATACTCTTCAGAATTTAGGGATCAATACTGTGTTTGGAATCCCAGGCACTCAAAATGTTCATCTCTACAACGCACTTGCTGATTCCTCACTTCGTGCATTCACTGCCACTGATGAATTAAAAGCAAGCTTTATGGCAAACGGGTATTCCCGTGCTTCGGGAAAACTTGCTGTGGTCTCTACCATTCCTGGTCCTGGCTTTACCTATGCTCTTTCTGGTATCGCTGAGGCGCACCATGACTCTGTGCCAGTTCTTTTTCTCTCTCTGGGCAAACCTCATGATAAAGAGTTTGCTCTCCAAGCCCTTGATCAAAAAGCAGTCGTCACTCCATTAGTTAAAAAAACTTTTGAAGTAACCTCCCTAGAAGATATTACGCCAATTCTCTCTCAGGCCTACTCCGTAGCGATGTCTGGAGAACCTGGTCCAGTGTATATCGAGGTCGCAACCGATCTTTTGCACCTGCAGACAAAGCACAACTCAACAGCGAGAAATTCACTCACAACTGTTTCCCATCCCGGTCCCTCTGCAGAAGAGCTTGTTAGTTTTCTTGATTATCTTAAAAATGCAAAACGACCTCTTTTCTATGTTGGACAAGGCGCATTTCCTGCCGCAGAGAGGCTTTGTTTACTTGCAGAACAGCTCTGTTGTCCGATTATGACAACATGTTCAGGACGTGGAGTAATCTCTGAAACGCACCCACTTTCATTCTATAGCGATCTCTCTTATGGAATAAATCCGATCGTAAAAACTCTTTTTGAACGATCGGATTTGGTTATTGTCCTTGGCGGAAAACTTACCCATAATGGCACCGCCGGATTTTTACTCCCCCTGGCAAACACCACCTTAATTCATGTTGATCTCTCTGAAGAGGTTCTTGGAGCAAATTATAAAACTCACTTTTCTCTCCAATGCGATATTACCTCACTCCTTTCAGCGATCCCAACGCAAAATCGTGCTCAGTGGAGCGAAGAAGAGCTCTCTTTATTTCGAGATGGCTTTGACTTGACGAAACGAACGAAACTCCCACTTGAGCCAAAAATACATCTCCTTAACGAACAAACAATGCTTGATTTCTTCCAAGCGCTACGAGCTGCTCTCTCTTCTGAAACGATCCTTGTTACTGATTCGGGGCTGCATCAAGCACTCGCGAGGCATTACTTTCAAGTTCTCACCCCTCAAACGTTTATCGTCCCAACAGATTTTCAAGCCATGGGATACGGTATCCCCGCTGCCATTGGCGCAAAGCTCGCTTCTCCTCACAGTCCAGTGGTCGCTTTGGTCGGCGATGGTGCTTTTCTTTCGGGAGGAATGGAACTCATGTCTGCCGTTCGAGAAGAACTTGAGCTTACGGTGATTATCTTTAATGATTCCTCTTATAACCTTATCCGTCATCAACAGATTGAAAAATTTGGGCGCGCTCATCAGACGACGATTCTGAATCCAGATTTTTCCTTACTCAGCGAAGCTTTTGGTTGTACATACTTTAGAGCTGAAGGAAGTTTCTTTGAGGTGATGTCGCAGGCACAAAATATGCCTGGAGTTAAGATCGTTGAGGTGAAATTGGGGGATACCCTTTCGACGATAACGAAAAAAGTTGTAAATACCTCACGAGAGACTGCGCATCGATCGCTTCCTAGGTCTTTTGTTGCATTTCTGAAGTACCTGCGGGAGAGGTTTATTCGGGGTTAGGGAGTAGTTTTCTTTATAACTGTGTTGGCGGAAGGCGTCTGCAACTATCAACTTCTCGGGGGTGGGTAGCGGCTCTCAGATACTGGGTAGAGAGATCTGGGCGGAAGAAATTCTGACGCCAGAATTTCTCCGAAGGGGGTTACATACGGTACGAACGCTTTTTGGACTTTAAGGTGAGAGTGAAGCGAGAGGCATCGCACTATCTACGTCCCCGGGTGGTTGGGGGTTTTTCATATATATTCACAGCCACGAGCCGCTTGCGACTAGCTCTGGTGCGCTGTGAATATGTGTGAAAACGAAGGCGGGGCGGGTTTGCAAAAAATAACTTTCCAAAAAAATATTTCTAAAAAGCGTTCTTCCCTCTTGACAGTTTTAGAGCACTCTTTCGTTAACGAAATATCAGGTTCATACAACACGCTCCAAAGCTTCGTAATTTACATAAACAAGATCTCCGCCTTTTTTGACGCCGGCGCGAATAAACGGGGTGAGTTCTTTTGGTGTTGATTAATTACGCGGGTCGAAAAACTGCCATGGTAGAGTTCCTTTGGTAGTTAACAAAAGGAGAAATCATGGATAATCAGTTAGTGAAACTCTCAGATAAAGTACTTGTTGAGAAACTTGTTAGACTTACAAAGGAAGAGAATGAAGTTACAGCAAACATTATTCTTCATCTGGTAGAGCTTGATAAACGAAAGCTCTACCGAGATTTGGGGTATTCTTCCTTGTTTGCTTATTCTGTTTCTGGATTAGGGTATTCAGAGAATGCTGCAAAGAGGAGAATTACTGCTGCTCGGTGTGTTTCTCAGTTTCCTCAAGTGTATCAGATGCTTCTTAAGAGGGAGCTCTCTTTGAGTACTATCTCTA
>CAZDIO010000147.1:0-10510 GCA_964505555.1 uncultured Bdellovibrionales bacterium | reverse complement strand
GGGGGGCGGGGGGGGCCCCCCGCCCCCCCACGACAGGAGGGGTCTAATAAAAAGAAGGTATTAACTCGAAAGGACTACGGGTTGTTCTGAAAGCACAAACTATGCGATTTTTGTCATAACATCTGAAATAAACACAACTTTTATGACTCTATGCTTGTTCTCTTTAAGTTAATATTTACGGCGATCGGTTTTCGTTACGGGAAGCTCCAAGGGGCGCTGATCGGGTTTATCCTTGGGTATGCTCTTGATGCCGGGCTCTCAAGCTGGATGATGCGCTTTCGGATGCGAAAGAAGATGCAGTCGAGAATGAGAAGTGAGGTAGATACGGTATTTTTGGTAAGCACATTTTCCATTCTTGCAAAACTTGTCAAAGTTGATGGAGTTGTTTCTAAAGAGGAGATAGCCGCAGTCGATCATGTTATGAAGAATGTGCTCTCTCTAAAGAAGAAACGTCGTCGAGAGGCGATGAAGATTTTTAATGTCGCAAAAAATTCAACAACAAGTTTTCACTACTACGCAGCGCAGTTTTATAATATCTTTGCAAATCAACCTCAGGTTCTTACCGGACTTCTTGAAATTCTAAAGTCTGTCGCTCTTGCTGATGGTCCCCTCAATGAAAAAGAGCGACGACTGATTACCTCTGCAGCAGAGATCTTTGGCCTCAATGCTAACCTCGGTGGGGATTCGCGATCAGAACCCAAAGCTCCAAATCAGAAAAGCACAAGCGAGCGTTCCTGTTACGAGGTCCTGGGGTGTGAAAGTACAGACACTCTTGAGGTCATCAAGCAACGATACAGAAAGCTTGCCGCGGACTATCACCCCGATAAAATAGCAGCGAAATCACTCCCTGAAGATTTTATCGCCTTTGCAAACGATAAATTCCGAGAGATTCATACTGCTTATCAGACCATTAAAAAGATTCGAGAAGAGAAAGAAGGGGTAAGTGGTAACCACGGCCGTTAAGAGGTCTTATGAAACTACAGCTTGTGGTTATTGAACACAGAGTTTCACAGGGTTACACAGAGTGTGAGGATAGATAATTTAAACTCTGTGTAACCCTGTGAAACTCTGTGTTCAACCTTTCTTCCCCCTTCCTAAAAGCACACCTCATTCCTGCCTGATAGTTGTCATATACTCTTCTACGCCCAAGATCTAAAAGCACATTCAAAGATAGTTACAATCTCTTGAGGACAAATGAGGATAGAAAAAAAGATATTCTTTGTTTTTATATTTACTACTCTTGGAATCACCGTTGGTTGTGCAAAATCTACAGCACCTCGTGACAGTTTACAAACAGCACGCTTTGCTCTCCAGGAAGCGATTCAAAGTGATGGACCTCAATATGCACCTGCTGAATTGAGCATCGCGGAAAAGAAATTGAGAGAAGCAGAGGAAGACTTTGAAGAGGGAAGATATAAATCAGCACGAAGACTTAGTGAGCAAGCGACTGTGGATGCGCGGTATGCTCAGATTCGCGCTGAAGCAGAACGGGCTGAAATAGCGGCCCTTGAAACAAGAGAAACAGTTAAGACACTGCAAGGAGCAAGATAGGGAAATCTCAATGAGTAAAATAAAACACTCCCCAAGTTTAGTAGTTACGATCTTCGTTATATTGTTTGTCACCGGGCTATCTTCTGGATGTGCACGGAAAAATGCTTCGCTGCAACGAGCAGAGATTGACCTTGCAAATGCTCAAGAAAACCCGACTCTGATGAGGCATGCCGCACTTTTGGTAAATGAAGCTGCGGTAACATTCGAAGAGGCGGAGCAGGAATGGAAAGAGAGTCACGATCGTGATGAAGTTGAGCACCTTGTGTATCTTACGGAACGAAAGCTCGATATTGCCCGAGAGGAGGCTCGACATAAAACAGCACTCGAACTTGCTAAAGTAAACCGTGATGCGGCGCTCATTGCCGCAGGTAATTTACAAGAGGATCGCGCTGCGGCTAACGCTCGGGCGAGGATGAGTGAGTTAGCAGCTGAGCATTATCGATCGATGGCGATGGAGGATCGCGAACTTATTAAAGAATTACAGGTCCTTGTCGCCACTCTTGAAGCGCGAGAAACAAAACGTGGTTTAGAACTTACGCTTAGTGATGATGTACTTTTTGAGTTCGATCGCGCGGAGCTTAAACCGGGAGGTATATTAAAACTTCGTCCGTTAGTTGATTTTCTTACAGAGCATCCAGGACGGTTAGTGACGATTGAGGGGCATACCGATAGTGTAGGTGATGAGCGCTACAATCGAGACCTTTCTCAACGTCGAGCTGATGCGGTACGAGGTTTATTGATCCAAAACGGGATTAAGAGTGCGCAAATTGTTAGTCGAGGACTTGGAGAACAATACCCCATTGCCTCAAACGAAACTGAATCTGGTCGGCTCCAAAATAGACGGGTGCAGATTATTATCTCAGGAACTGAGAGCACGTACCGATAACATTTAATCACCTCGAGATAACGTCTCTTACGAAATATTGGCGTTTCGCCTACACATCGAGAAGCTCATTCTGACTTTATATTGGGGCAAGGATCAGCTTGGGTGGGCGAGACGCCAATATTTCGTGAACTTCTCCACCGCTCTTTCCACTTCCAGCACCATTTTTAACGCCCTTTGCAGGGAAACCGGCATATTGTAAGGTATGCGGCTGGGGAATTAAGTGGGCGGATACCTGTCAAAATCATGATTACAAACGTTGATCTCGTGGCAAAGCAACTTGAAGCCGCAGTAAAGGAATTTACTGATGTGGCGGTTGTGGGAATTAGTGGGGGGATTGACTCCGCGGTCGTTGCTTCGATTGCGGTCGCTGCCCTTGGAAAAGATCGGGTGTATCTTATCTCGATGCCGCATAACGAGGTCGATGAGCAGACGTTTAACTTAAGAAGTGCTGAACTTGCCGATTCTCTTGGAGCACATCATCTTATTGTGCATATCGGAGTGCCTACAGATATTTTAGTTGAAGCACTCAACGTTGCTCTTCGTGCTAAGGGAAAACCAGGTGAGGAGCTCCACCGCCTCACTCTTGGAAACGCAAGAGCAAGAGTGAGAATGTCGATCCTCTATGGGATTGCAGGAGAGCTTAGTTATCGATTCGGAGAGCAATTATTCTCTCCTTCTGCAGAGAAGCTTCCACTAACCGCAGTTACTCCTACTTCTGGAAAACGGGTGCGAGTGATGGGGACAGGAAATGCTTCTGAGGATTTACTTGGATACGATACCAAAGGGGGAGATGCTTTAGCGGATCTTTTTATTATTGGAGATCTTTTTAAATCCGAAGTCTATCAGTTGGCACACTATTATCAGGTTCCAAAGTCGATCCTCGAAGCGGTGCCTTCGGCAGGGCTTTATGAAGGGCAAACCGATGAACAGGAGCTTGGCTATACCTACGATCAATTAGAAGTTGCACTAACCGCACTCCATCGTGCTTTGCGACGTGGAGTTAAAGATGAAGATCTCAATGTTGGGTTAAATGAGTTTAAGCAGGTACTTCCCAAGCATGCTCAGTTTGTCATCAACCGCTTTCTTGCTAATGCCCATAAGCACCGAGCACCCAAGGTGGTAGAGATTCGGGGCAGTGAATTTATCAAAGATAAAGGAGTGAATGCATGAAACCAGCACGAGAAGAGGTTTATCTCTGTTCTGCAAAGAGAACTGCGATCGGAAGCTTTCAAGGGGCGCTAGCGGAGTTTCCCGTTCCTGCACTTGGCGCTCACGTGATCAAAGCGGTACTTGAAACCTCAGGTGCTGATCCAAAAACTATCCAAGAGGTGATTATGGGGTGCGTGCTCACCGCTGGTGTGGGACAGGCTCCAGCACGACAGGCACTGGTAAAAGCTGGATTGCCATACAACGTTCAGGCGCTGACCGTAAATAAGGTATGCAGCTCAGGGCTAAAGTCGGTGATGCTTGCGAGTAACGCAATAGAGCTTGGACACCAAGAGGCAATTATTGCAGGAGGAATGGAGAGCATGTCCTCTGCTCCTTATCTTATGCCAACACTGCGTAGTGGAGCACGGTTAGGAAATGCCGTGGCGGAAGACAGTATTGTTAAAGATGGGTTGTGGGATGTTTATAACAACTTTCATATGGGGAGTGCTGCTGAGCTTTGTGCAAAGGAGTATGCGATCTCTCGTGAAGCTCAGGATGCTTTTGCGTTGGAGAGTTATCGGCGTGCCAATGAAGCGATTAAAAATGGATATTTTCAAGAAGAGATAGCTTCTCTCTCAGTGACCGTTGGGAAGGAAACAAAACCGTTTGCAATTGATGAAGAACCTGGAAAGGTTCGTCCCGATAAGGTAGCGCAGTTAAAGCCGGTGTTTGATAAAAACGGCACCGTTACGGCAGCAAATGCTTCCTCACTGAGTGATGGCGCAGCGGCGATGCTTGTTTGTTCAGAAGAATATCTCAAGAAAGCAAAACTCACCCCGCTTGCGAGGATTCTTTCTCAAGGGTGGCATGCCCAGGAACCAGAGTGGTTTACTACGGCACCGGTGGGGGCAGTAGAAGTTGCGCTTAAACGAGCCGGATTAAAGATCGCAGATATTGATCTCTTCGAGCTCAACGAAGCATTCTCCACGGTAGCGATCGCCTGCTACAAAAAACTAGAGATAGATCCTACACAGGTTAACATCCACGGTGGTGCGGTAGCCCTCGGTCACCCGCTCGGCGCATCAGGGGCGAGAATTCTTACCACGCTCCTCTACGCACTAAAGCGTCTAGGAAAGAAGCGAGGGGTTGTGGGAATCTGTAATGGTGGTGGTGAGGCAACGGCGCTTGTAATTGAACGAGTTTAGGGTATCTAACAAACTATGAGAAACGAGGAAGAAGCTCAACAGAGCGAAGACAAGCTTTATAAAATTCGACATTCACTTGCTCATGTGATGGCGCAAGCCGTTCTTCAGCTTCGTCCAAAGGCGAAACTTGCCTTTGGACCACCTGTTGAACATGGTTTTTATTATGATTTTGATCTCGGTGAGCCAATCACCCCTGAGGATCTGCCTGAGATTGAGAAACGAATGAAGCAGATCATTAAGGAGAAACAACGCTTCGAGAGTTTTAAGCGTAGCGGTGAAGAGGCGGTGAAAGTTCTTAAGGAGCAAGGAGAAGTTTACAAAGTTGAATACGCAGAAGAGCTTCTTAGTCAGGGGGAGAAGGAGATCGGTTTTTATAAGAACGGCTCATTTGAAGATATGTGTCGTGGTCCGCATGTTGAGCATACCGGAGAGCTTCCCTACGATGGGTTCTCTGTGGATTCTATCGCCGGTGCGTATTGGCGAGGGGATGAAAAGAGACCGCAGCTAACGCGTGTCTATGCACTTGCGTTTGAGACAAAGAAAGAACTTCAAGAGTTTAAAGAAAAAAGACAACTTGCCCGAGAGCGGGATCACCGCAAGCTTGGAAAGGAGCTTGAGATCTACGCGATTAACGATCAGATCGGGCCAGGGTTAATTCTCTGGATGCCAAACGGCACCGTGCTTCGTGATCAACTAGAATCGTTTGCAAAAGAGATAGAGTTTCGAGCTGGCTATCAGCGGGTTTCTACCCCTCATCTGACGAAGGCCAGTCTCTACTATACCTCTGGGCATCTTCCTTACTACGAGGGAAATATGTTTCCCCCGATGAGGTTTAAAGATGAAGATGAGCCGTATTACCTTAAGCCGATGAACTGTCCGCATCACCATATGATCTATGCTGAGCGGCCACGAAGCTACCGCGAGCTTCCCTTACGACTTGCTGAGTATGGAACGTGCTACCGGTATGAGGATTCAGGAAGTCTCTCTGGGCTCCTTCGGGTGCGGATGCTCAGTATGAATGATGCACACATTTACTGCACGCCCGAGCAATTACGCACAGAGTTTCGTGCGGTACTGGATCTTCACACCTTCTACTATAAGAAGTTTCGTCTGAGTGATTCCTGGATGAGACTTTCCCTTGGAGATCCGACAAATAAAGAGAAGTATGTCGATAATCCAGAGGCGTGGAAGTTTTCTGAAGGGGTGATTCGCGAGGTGCTTGATGAGCTTGGGGTTCGTTATGATGAGCGAGCCGGCGAGGCAGCATTTTATGGGCCAAAGGTTGATTTTCAAATTAAGAACGTCATCGGCCGAGAAGAGACGGCATCAACGAATCAACTTGATTTTGCCATGCCTGAGAAGTTTAATCTTACCTACGTCGGAGAAGATGGGAAGTTTCATCGTCCGTACATCATTCACCGTGCGCCTTTAGGAACGCATGAACGCTTCTTAGCATTTCTCATCGAACACTTTGGGGGCGCTTTTCCAAGCTGGATGGCACCAACTCAGGTAATGATTATTCCTGTTGGGGAGAAATTTATTGAATATGGTGAGAAGCTAAAAAAAGAGCTTTTTGATCGTCTCTTTCGAGTTCAGATTGATACGAGCGCAGAGTCTTTTAACAAAAAGATCAGAAACGCAGTAACGAGTAAGATCCCCAATATGCTCATTGTTGGTGGAAAGGAGGAGGAAACGCAATCGGTGACGTGGAGGAGGTATTGTGTCAAAGAACAAAGAACGCTTCCATGGGGAGAGTTTCTTGTGCTACTCGAAGGTATGGTTACGAAACGAAAGATGGATAATTATCCAGATGAGGAGTTGTCCTGATAAGAGCTCAAAGAGATAAAAAGTAACCTCCTTACTGGATTCAACCATGAGTAAAAAATCCTCTAATCCGCCGTCATTTTCAGAACAACTTGCTCGATTTCCTTGGGAGAAGACATTTACGTGGGGGGTGTTTCTCTGGCTTGTCTACGTTTTACGTGACTTCTTTCCTCTGATCTTTCTGACGTTTATTTTTAGCTACATCGCAGGAAACGTAGTGCGAAAGATTATAAGCGTAGTTCCCTTTGAGGTGAGCTCCTTAGTCTATAAGATCCTTACCGTTGTTGTGTTTTTGATATTTCTCCTGCTCCTCTATGGTCTTGTTGCGTTTTTACGAAAACCGTTTGAGGAGCAATTAAAAAGTCTTCGTTTTGCGCTGCGGGGACAAAATCCACAAGCGCTGGTAGATGATCTGCTTCATGAAACTGTTGGTTCATGGCGGTTTGAAGATGTCTATGAGGGGGGAGAAAAGGACAAAACATTTGAGAAAGATTTTGCTGAATTTTTAAGTACGCATCCACAACAAAAAGCCTCAGGTGAGATCAGTGAGGAAGCACGGAGGGAGAAGCTCAAAAGTGAGTTTATCTCACACCGAAAAAATGAGCTCACTCAGGAAGCGTTAACGGAGTGGGAGTTTGTGGAGGTAGAAAATATCAAGCAAAAGGTGGGAGAGCTTTTTCCTAGGCTGATTGGGTTTCTTGGGCAGGTGGGGGTATATGTCTTTCAAAGCACGATCTGGTTTGCGCTGGCCCTTCTGATAAGTTTTTTTATCACACTCGATCTTCCACGGATAAAAAGGGGGTTGAGGCGGCTTGAGAGTAGTCGAGTTCGACATCTGTATTTAGAGATTGCTCCAAGCGTAATTGCCTTTGGTGGTATCATTGGAAGAGCCTTTCAAGCACAAGCAGTCATTGCGGTATGTAATACGGTACTTACCTTCGGACTTATTAAGGCATTAGACATTCAGTATGAGCTTTTTCTCTGCACGATTGTTTTTATCTGTAGTTTCATTCCCGTTCTTGGCGTTATCTTCTCTACCGTGCCTATTGCGCTCATCGGTCTTCTCTCTCATGGATTAGGAACTGCGTTAATGGCGATCCTTGGGGTGATGTTGGTGCATTTTATTGAAACGAGTATCTTAAACCCCAAAATCTTAGGAGATATGCTCCATGTTCATCCGGTACTTGTTTTAACAGTTCTTGTTATCGGCGAGCATTTTTTTGGAGTGTGGGGGTTATTGTTGGGGGTGCCGGTTTTGGTGTACGTTTTAAGGTATGTGATTTTGGGAGAGTTGATGGATGAATCTGTGTGCCGAGAAACATGATCGGCAACTCTTTAGAGGAGCTTCATCTTAGAAGTATCTCTCTCTAATACATCCGCGCCCTTTGTGCATGCCCAATGAGCCGAATAAATATTAACAAAGATCACTAAAAACACCGACACCGTCATCAAGATCGCACTTCCCCCCTCTCCTACGTTGTCTCGGAGTCGTGGAATGATACTTAGTGAAAGCGCTGCTCCGGCAGGAAGAGAGGTCACCACAATTAAGCATAATGTCGCAAGCATGAGCACCAGTGTGCCAAATCCAGCAGAGAGTTTGCTAGGAGATTCCCACTCAAAGCTTGCAAAGATCGAGCCGATCCCAATTGCAAGTCCGGTAAATCCTATTCCCAAACTCACGGCGATGACAAACGTAAGAATGTGTGCTTGCACCGGTAACCCAATGGCAAGGCCTCCTGCAAAGAGAAGTGTAATCACAATAAGTAACGTTAAAGGAAGCCAACACAGGAACTTCGCACGTACAAGCTCTCTCAACTCAATCGGCGCTACGGAGAGGATCCAAAATGCGCTGCCCTCTAGGCTCATTGCTGGATAAACAAGACGGGTCATAATCGTGATTAAGATAATCGCTGAGAAGATTACATTGAGCGTGGCAAGGGTTGCATACCAAGATTGTTGTGCAAGAAGTGGCATATCAAGCATCACCGTCATGAAAGAAAAAATCACAATATAGATGCTAGAAATTCCAAGAAAGAGCAGCAGGTGGAGAGCTTGTGCGCGATCCCGAACTAAGGAGGTAAGATCTTTAATCATCACCGCGCGAAGCTGTTGTCGAAGAGGGAAATAGCCAATGAATCCCTCAACGATGCGACGGGTAGTATCCAGCGTAACTTTTTTTGTCTTTTGTTGTGATTGAGAGCTGGAGCGAATCGTGAAAAAAAAGAGGTCAAAAACAAGATATCCAAGGGAAACAGCACCAAGCGCACCGGCGGCAAGGAGTAAGACACACAGTGTGGTATTTGAAAAAGTGGGAGCTAAGAAAGAAGAGAGGATATCTGCTGCCCACCGGGAGGGAAACCAGTATGGATTTGGATTATCAAAGAGACTAATCATTCGCACAATCGCATTTGTTCCCGCTTTTTCTGTACGCACGGTCAGTACCAACGAAGAGAGACGAGTTAGTAACCAAGAGATTACTAGGCCAACGACGATAAGAAAGAACAATCCGCGTTTCCAGATGATCGAAGAGAACTTCACAAACACCGTAGCGGTGACAAATGAAAGACCCGCAGGGATGAGAAGAAAGGGAAATGAGATTAACACCCCGGTGAGCACAAATGTCCAGGGGAGAGAAAAAACAACGATGTATGCAGCAAGGGCTGGAAGAAAAAAAACAAAATACATCGTTCCTGTTTCAAGAAGGGTTTCAATGAGCTTTGCAAAAAAGAGTTTTGGAGTTGAGATCGGGAGGGAGAGGAGGAGATCCATTCTCTGTGAAGTATAAGAATTCCCAATCGTTGCTGCCGTGGTGGAGATAAGAAGGAGTAAAAAGAATGCATAAAATACGAGCTCAATAATTTTTGTAGGAACTAATGTCACAAAGAGAGGACTGTTTTCGACGCTCGTAAGAACTGCGATAAATCCAACAAAGATGCAGAGCATGATCAGGAAAGAAACGATTGAAAAGATAATCAGCCGCTTGGCTTCTTTTTGATCGCCACGGGTGAGCTGGTTTTTAAAGATTAGAAGTGGTGGACGAAGCAGTGTGCCTAGCACGGAGGTTGTTCCAAATAAAGTTTGTTGATAGTGTCACCACTAAATCTTCTTAGACCATGGGGTGCAAAATGAGAGTAGTGGATGGTAATTAGATGATCATTTTCCAATTCCAGACGTTAAATACCACCCCATTTACGAGCATATAGCTATGATAAATTTTGAAGGGGAAAGTAGGCAGTTTGGACGCAGAGAGTTTCTCCTGACCGTTGTCGGAACATTCTTTTTTGCTGCGTGCCAGAGAAGATTTGTTCGACCCGGCGGGGAGCATCAGCTTGGTCAGATAAAAGACCTTCTTGAACCGAAGACCCATCTTCATAAGAAAGCCCTTCTTCTCTATCGAGATCCAAGTGGGTGGTCAGTGATGAGCACGGTATGTACGTTTGATGGGTGCGATCTTACTAATCAGGAGAAAGTGCTCTTTTGTAGTTGTTGTAATTCGAAGTTTGATCTTCGAGGAAAAGTTCTTGAAAGACCCAGCACAGAGAATCTTCCTTGGTATAAGCTCTCGTATACAGATGGGAATCTCTATGCAGACTCAGGAAGTGTGGTCGATCAAAACTACCGCTTTACAACCCGTGAATTAGAAGCTGAGGTCAACGCACTCAAAGGACTTCAAGCTTCAGAGGGTGGAGACAGCGGATCAAAGATTCCCGAAGTTCTTCTTGGGCACGGCGATCACAAAGATGAAGGCCCCAGTATTCTTCCTCCCCGGAATGAAGAGAAGTCAGGCTTAGACGAGATCGAGAAACGGCTGCAACAGGGTAATTAAAGTATTTGGGTGTTCTGATTCTATTCTAAGAATCTCGCCTCTCCTGTCGTTGCGAGCGAAGCGAAGCAA
>CAZDIO010000146.1:0-26192 GCA_964505555.1 uncultured Bdellovibrionales bacterium | reverse complement strand
GTTGCGAGCGAAGCGAAGCAATCTCGAACCCTCATTGGTAATATGAGATTGCTTCGCTTCGCTCGCAACGACAGGTGTTTTCATTTTGTTAGAAGTTTTAGATTTCTTCTTAGACTAAGCCAATTTAGTTCACAACCTGCACTTTCAGTTCCTGTGCTGCTGCTCGGCCTTGATCGTCTACTGCACGGACTACGAACTCTCCCGGTCTTGCATCCCAAAAGAGTGTCTCCCGGGGAGCGCTCGTTCCAACCTGCTCATCATTGATAAACCAATATACCCTTGAACTATCCCCATCAGTAACCGCAGAAAGAGGGATCTGTGATTTGGAAGTAAGTCTCAGATTATAACTAATTCCCCTTCTTGGAGATGTTATCTCAGGATGGATTCCACTTCCTACCCCCGGTCCACACCGCGGTGCATACGGAGGGGGAGTTCGTCTTGAGATTCCTGCTTTTTCAAACACAAGTAAGAGATCAGAGGGCCAGAATTCATACACCTCATGACGCGCACTTTTATCAAACTCACCTGGACAGAGCCGATAGTTTAAGTTTGCTTCAAGCTGCACCTCTCGATGCACCGCGCAGGAAGCAATCGGACTTTTTCCTGGAATAAACCATGCTTCTTTTAAATGCTTACAGTGCGGTCCGGGAAGCTCTCCAGAAACAGCGCACACTTTTAGTTTTTTTACATTCAAAGGAGAATACTGCACCTGTTCTCTAAAAGTTTCTTCAGAAAGAAGTGCATCGGCGATATTAAAAAAAAGCGGCCCGGCGGTTTCTCTGCCGATAAATGCCGGATTCGGCTTTCCATCAAAATTTCCCACCCACACGACAAGTACGTACCGTCCTACAATACCCGCTGCCCACGCATCGCGAAATCCGTATGAGGTTCCTGTCTTCCAAGGAAGTTTTCTCTGATTCCGAGTTTGCATCGAGTCAAAGCTCTGATTTGGTCGTGGATTTGATTTTAACATCTCCAACACCAAAAACGCCGCTTCTGGACTTAGAAGTCTGCTTCCTTCTTTGTGAGAAACTTCTTCTTCTTTGATAAGCCGAAGCTTCCTAAGCTCTCCCCCATTTGCAAGCATCGCATAGAGCTCTCCTAGCTCATCAATTTTCACCTCAACTCCCCCCAGTGCAAGTGAGAGTCCATAAAAACTCTCTTGCCGAAGAGCTGAAATACCTGCCTGCTTTAGAAATCCATAGAACCCTGGGGAAGAGAGTTCATTTGTTAATCTAATTGCTGGAATGTTTCGACTATGAACTAATGCATTTTCTGCTGAAACTGGCCCGACAAAATCGCGGTCAAAATTCTCTGGGTTGTATGTCGCTCGAACAAATGAGGTATCTTTAAGAATTGTTTCGGGAATAATTAATCCTTGATCAAGAGCCAGGCCATAAATAAATGGCTTTAGTGCAGAGCCCGGTGAGCGTCGTCCCTGAATTCCATCAACCTGGCCCTCTATCTGTTTATTAAAAAAATCAGCAGACCCGACATACCCTCTAACTTCCATGCTGCGATGATCTATCAACAGGGCAACACTGTTTGTTATCCCAAGACGTTCGTTCTTTTTTACAAATGTCTCAATCTGACTCTGAACAACTCGTTGAATACTTCCATCCAAGGTAGAAACAATTCGAGGCTGATACGGAGTGGTTTGTAAAACGCGGTTTACAAAATGTGGCGCAAAGAATGGCAGCTCACCTTTTGTTTTTTGAATTACTGTTTGCTCAAGCTCTGCACTTTGTAAGCCTTGCTCACCATCAAAGCTTTTTAAAAGCATTCTTCGCGCCTCTTCAAGGGAAGCACTGATCGTTGTTTTTACTGGAGCACGAAGTTTTGGACTTTTTGGAATGACACTGAGCGTTACCGCCTCACCAAATGACAACGCTGAAGCTTCGTAACCAAAATAGGTAATTGCTGCAGCTCCCACCCCTTCAATATTTCCCCCATACGGAGCAGCATTAAGATAAGCTTCTAAGATCTCATCCTTGGTATAGTGCCACTCAAGTTGGAGTGCCCGAGCGATCTGTTCAATCTTTCCAAGCACTTTGTGTGATTCAATACCAAAGCGCATTCGGGCAAGTTGCATAGTAATAGTTGACCCACCAATTCGCCGCTCCTGTGTGACAAAGGTGCTCCATGCGCCACGAAGTAGTGAAAATGGATTTATCCCTGGATGAAGGTAGTAGTAGCGATCCTCTTGAAGCAAGGTCGCCTCTACTAAGGTCTTAGGAAGTTCAGGAAAGGGGGTCCAGAGCCGATATTTTTCATCGCTTGAAAGACTCAGGCGCAAAAGATTCATCTCCCGATCGTAGACCGCTTGGGAGAACCCTGGCTTGTTAACTAATAAGGGTTTTGGAATGAGTATCTGAAGTGCGAAAAAACAGCCGCCTATAAAAAAGAGCTTTCTCAGATGTTTTTTAACAAACTTCCTTAACACATCTACCGCACTTTAAACTTCCCTCCCAGAGACGACGAATAAACACCTCGGTCATACATGGACTCAGAAACAACAGGTGGAACATGAAACTCCCCTCGTGCTGTCGCTTTTACCAGGTAAGTAAAGCGTTTTACCTTGTTCCCAATGCCACCATAGAGAAGTGTTCTGTCTTCTCGAATATCTAGAGAATCAGGATACCAGTGATCAGTCTTATGGCCACCTCCCTCTCGAACAGAGCTCACATCAGCTTCAAAACCACCGGGTAAAAGATCAATCACCGCAATATTTTGGAGATACTCATCTCCAAGGGCTCGTAATCCTATCTGCACGTTGAGTGTATCTCCAAGTGTTGCCTCACTGACAACCTCTCCTAAACTGTTTCGAAACTCCCGAACAACTTCAATCCTTTTTGTTGAGACAACCTGAGGAAGCTCCCGGTCAAACCCAGCTTCGGTAAGTTGATAAAAAAGTGGCCTCGTGCTGTCCCCTTCAAAACGAATCTTTGCGGCGTTTTCTGAAAATAACACAAAAGGAAATTGACTCTTTGGAAGAGAAAGTACCGTCTCACTTCCTTTCTCATCAACCTCTGCAATCGAGAGCGTTGAAGGTGGAGAGAGTGAAACTGCCTTCGTATAGGCATCAAGCCCTAAAAGAACGAGCGCCGAAGAGAGGGTATTAAAATTACCGTTTACGATCTGCTCTGTCATTGAAAGAAGTTTTTCTCCTTCAAACTGAGAGAGCTCCTCTGGAAAATGGAGAGACACAAGATAAAGATACATCCCCTGGTAGGAGAGCTTATCAAAGAACAACGCATAGTCCGGAGTAATTGGCGCATTGAAATCAAGCTCTCTAAGGAGTGCACTCGCCTGGGCATCAAGTTTTAAGAGCCGATACGTTGATGCCATATAGAGCGCGGTGATATCTTTCTTCCAATCCTTCACCTGAAACTTCTCAAGTCGTTCCCGAAGAGAAGATAAATAATTTGTCGTTACCTTTCCATTTCTTGTCAAAATATAGATTGCATATGCTCGCTCACGATACGTACCGAGTGACTCAGGCGATTTTTGTGAAACCTGCTCTAGATAAGAGACTCCTCTTTCAATCAGACTCTCTGGAGGATGAAATCCTCGAGCCTTTCCTTCCAGAAGAAAATGCATCCCGTAAATACTCTGATAATCAGAAACATCAGCTCCTCCTGACCAGTAGGAGAATGCGCCCTCTCCGTTTTGTCGGCCTTGAAGCACAAGATAGGCTCGCTCAAGAGAGGTTGAAACACTCTCGCGATCGAGAGAGAACTCCTCTTGTTCCCCAAAGATCACGGAAGGAAACGCCTGACTTACCACCTGTTCTGTGCAGCCATGTGGGAACTTTCTTAAGTATTGAATAAGTCCCCGTGCAAACCCAAGTGGAGAGTTTGAAACCGAAGCTTCTCGAAGTGCTAATTCAGAATACATTTTACGTTGAGTATCTAGCTCCTTACTGCCCTTGGTAATTAGCCCACTATGAAAGACCCCTGAAGAAACTGTGGTAAGAAAAGAAGAAGCAGGGCGCACACTAAGATCGGTAGTATAAGTTACACTTTTCTCTCCCAAAGATGCATGAAAAATTAAATTTGCTGGGCCAAGACGAGGTTCAGCGCTGAGAAGAAAACGAAAGGAAGCATCTCGTCCCTCTGGGATAGTTTCTGTTTTTTCGGAAATCTCCTTAACAATAAGGCTTGGTGAGGTCTCAAGCCACACCTTTACCTTTGCATCCTTACCGGAGTTTTCGATATTATTTGCAACCGTAGCGGTAACTTCAAACTGATCTCCTGGGGAGACAAAATACGGCGCATTTGGTGAGATCACAAACGGTCCACGAACTGTTGTTTTTTGCTCACTCACTCCGATCGCATCTGCTGTTACCGAAAGTGCATGCACCCTGATGTTTCCATTAAAATAATCAGGCACAACATAGGAGACCGTTTTTTCCTCGGCACTTCCTGGAAGAATGCCTGACCAGAAGGCAACGGGCTTTTGTCCCTTTCTCTTAAAGGGGTTTAGATGTTTCGCAAGTGCGCCCTCTTCATCTCCTCCGGTTGAAGAGAGCTCTCTGATAATTGAGAATTCAGGTAATATGAGATCAAGAATCTGACTTGTCTCCACCTCAAGAGCACGCTTTCTGTAATAATGAGCAAGTGGATCGGGGGTTTTAAATCTTGCAACCTGCAAGATCCCCTCATCAACCGCAACAATGACAACTTTTGAAGGAGTTTCTGTCTGGTAACTAATTTGCAATGCCTCTCCAGGAACGATAAGTTCCGGCACCTTCATCGTGATCGGATGCATGTGTCGTTTCTTATTTACCGTAAATGGCGAAACACCGTAACTTAGCGGGCTCATATAGATCTCTTTTGAGTCTAAGGCACGGATGAAACTAACATTTACGTATCCGTTTCCATCAAGACTCTCTGGAACCTGAATCCTCTGCGTCGTGGTAGTGGTTGAAGTAGTAAACCACTTAAAATTATAAACCTTATCCCTCTCAATAGTGATTAAACCACTTCCGACATAGGGCGCTTGGATCTCAAGTTCAATCTCCTCTCCAGGAAGAAAGTCGTTCTTGTTTAGCTTAATCTGAAGCTCTGCGTTTCGCTCCAAGCTACGGCTTGTGTTTCCATCACCAATAATACTGTACTGAACTCTATTGAGCTCTGTTTCGCTCTTATCTCGAACAACCAGGGCAAACGTACCCGGCTCTGCACTGGGGAGTATGAATTTAAATCCCTCTTTGGGAATAAGAAGGGGGTGCTTCTCTTTGATCGTCTCTTTTTTTACCGACTGATACGAAACGGTGCCGTTTGCCTGTTTTGTAAGTGCTGAAACGTAACGAATCTCTACGATCTCATAACTGAGTCCTTCGGTGGAAACCTTCTCAAGGGCTTTATCAACGGCGATAAACTCAATTCCTCTTTGTGCTTCTCGCCGAATATAAGAGAGATCTCCGTCTGCTTTATAGGCGACAAGAAAGGAAAGTGGCGACACGGTTGTCATCATCGCTGTTGAAACTCCCCGACCACCCTCTTTTTCAAAACCCTCTGCAACGAAACTCAGTGCGTAGCTTGCCTTCTCGAAGCGATTAAGATCGAGTAAAAACTCCACCTCGCCGTTTTCATTGGTAGTCTGCTCTCCAAGAACTTCATCAAAGCTATGCTTTGCACGAAGGGGATCAAAAAACGTATATTCTCTATATTGAGAAAACGCTGGAAATGATGGGTTAAGCTTTAGAGAGCCTCGAACCTTATGCCCGATGGCAGGGGTTCCATAGAGGTTATTTAAATTAACTTTTACCCGCAGATCTTCAGGAGATACCCACCCAATTCCTGGTGGAGGTTCAAACGAAGATTTAATCGTCAACCGATCAGGAAGAAACTCTTCTACCCGCGCGGTAGCGCTTCCTAAAAACACTGGAGACTTATTTTTTCTCACTAAACGAAGTACAAACTGATATGACCCGGTCAGTGAAGCTTCCCGAGTTTTAAGGTGGTATTCATTAAACCCATCTGCTTCAAAGCGAACTACCTCTCTGCGAATTTCAATTCCCCTTGGGTCATTTACGATAAGTTCAAGTGGGGTTCCCGCAGCAAGCGGACTCCAATCACTTTTCTTCACAATCATTCCGAGATGAATCTCTTCGCCCGGGCGATAGATTCCGCGATCAGAAAAGAGATACGCTTGAAGAGACTCTGTTTCAGAAAGGGTGTGAAGTCCTCCCGTATCAAACCGTGAAAAGTTAAGTTGTCGATCCTCTCGGTGGAATGGGAGAAAGGAGAGATCTCCTTCTTTTTTAATGACGTAAGCGATCGCCTCTTTCTCCTGTTTAAAGTCTTTTAAAACAGGGATAGAAACATGCCCATCTTCACTGGTTGTTCCACTAAAAATCGAAAGTCCATTTTTCCCAATAACCTCAACAGCCGCATCTGCCACCGGGCCACCAGCATGAATCGATTGCACAAAGAGATCGTGAGTTTCATCTTGTGCATCTTTTACAAGAACCCCAAGGTCGGTGATTAAAACAAGCCGCTGATCTGAAGGATAAAGCTCCACCTGCTCTTTTGGATCCCAGTTTGAGACCTTCAGTAAGAAAAGTCCTTGGGAGTTTGTGGGATTTGCAGAGAGATATGAGCCAAAATCAAAAGAGCTATACTGGGCCTTTCCTGGAGAGACTTCGGGGAGAGATTCGGAATTAGTAAACACCTCTGAGATATTATCTACCCCAAAATTCCAATTGAAATTCGGATTTTGAAATTTCCCAGAGGTTTGCGTCACAAAGTGGTTAACGGTTTGTGGAAGTAAGCGATATAGTGAATAGCGAATGGTTTTTAAATTTCGTGCAACAATAGAGAGTTTCTTCTCTCCGGTGACACTAAGAATAGATCCTTCATGCATCACCTTTACTTCTGGGGGAAATTCATCCACCCGGACAATTTCTGAAAAATCCTTCTTTAATGGATATCCACCAAATGAAAGAAGTCCTTTTTTAATTCTTACAAAAACAAATCTCCCTATCTCAGCTTCATAGCGAAAACTTTGAAGTGGGTTATATTCCCTCTCACTCTCAATCCACTGAATGGCTACCGGCGTAGAAAGAGCGAGCACCTCCGGCACCACTTGTTTGGGATCAGACCAATAATATCCTCTTGAGCCTAGCTTATCGCCAATTCTTGGCTTATCTACGGGAAGGAGAAATACTTCGATGTTTTTTTCTAGATCCTTCTTTGAAAGCCCGACACTGGAGTCAATCAAAACGACATGCTCAGGCTCAAAAGAATCATTTTTTACGATCGCACCTTTAATACTTCGTAGTTTAAAGTAGTTCTCAAGTCCAGGAATGCGAACTTTTGTTTTTAGTTCAGAATTACTTCCCGGCCCACCCTTCTCAGCACGAACCCCCTTCTCAATAATAACGAGCACCTCCCCATCTTCTTCAGGAATCGCAATCGACTCAGAATGAATATAGGCTTCGGTGCCAAGCTTATTATAGAGAACTTTGTAATGAAGAAGCTTTACGTCATCTCCATCAAAGTTTTTTACCGGAAGGACTCGCATCTTTATGGTGATTCGCTTCTCAAAATCAGCTTTGTTAACGGGATGGGTGAACTTAACTGTGGTAACTACTTTTTTATCTAGTGCATCGAGGGGATTTTCATAAAACTCGGTTTTCTCTACCGTGGCGCCAAAAGGTGGAGAGCGAAAGGCAAATTCGTAATCACTAAGAAGAACATGTTTTCCAAAAAAGCTCTGATCAAAACTTATCTTATAATCTTCACCTACTTTCCAATCGTCTTTCACAACAAAAACTAGCTCTTGATCTGACTCCCACCTCCAGGATCCAACCAGTTCCGGTAAAACAGAGATCCCCTTCGTTACTGTTTTTTCTATATTCTCAATCGGCGCAGCAGAGCCTGAGAAGTGAAGTCGTAACGGAAATACCTGAGGAGGTTTGTCTTCTGAAAGGATCGTTGGAGCTGGAAGGGTGCTTGAGATCGTAATCTTTTTTGGCTCAGGTCTTGTGACCCACCAAAACAAAACCCCACCGACAACAAGTGCTCCAAGGAGAACAACACCTGTTCGCTTATAAAACCGCGCAGGATTTTCATCTTTTCGTTTCCGTATATTCAGCGCTGCTACGCGAATTTTTTCTGAAAGAAAGGACAACCACTTTGGTTTGGTCCAGTGCAGTTGCCCAAAAAGAGTTTTAACAATCCAGATCAGTGGAGAGAAAAGAGCAAAAACGATGCGTTTGAGATTCATACTTACCAGGAGACGAATGTAGCCTAGGTAAGGAGAAATAGAACTATCTTTTAATTCTTTATTAGTTTTCTCAATTTACCATGTTTGATTTCTTAGATGGGGATCGAAAATCATTACATTTTACATCTGGGGGATTTGAACACGGAGTTTCACAGGGTTACACAGAGTTAAGAAAAAACTCTTAGGTTTACCTCTGTGTAACCCTGTGAAACTCTGTGTTCAAATAAAAATCTACAGAACGTTGCGCGCGATCATCCCCGGCATAGATTATCTTCGTATTAATACAACCTTTGTACGGTGGTGCTCTCCACTGAGAATTGACAATTTTTTGTTTGATATCTGGAGTGCTTTTGACAAACCTTCAAGGAGCTCCTCATTGGCTTTACCCTTTTCTGGGGGAGAGGAGACACCCCATCGAATAATATCTCCCTGCCCTTCATCTCCTAGGGTTCCGAGAAATCCTTTTTTCTTTGCCCGAGGCTGAACTTTTACCTTCAAGGTAAGCCCTTCCTTGTGCACTCTTAGATAATCTTTTAGCTCCAGGCTCATTCTATGGTGCGATGTCTTTTATCCTTCTTTTTTGATATATCACACCCCGGCACTTTGACATTGTAGTTTAGTAGTAGTTCATAAATTTCCTTTATCGCCTCCTCCTAAGTAGATCGCCTAATTCTTAATAGGAGGCGCAAGTTCACCAAGGTCACAAATAGGTTTGCGCATTCCATTTCCAACAGGCCGGCACGCAGTAGAGTCCGTCGATACGGCTCCATAAAGTGCCTTTTTTGGGAGAAGGATCATGGTGCCCAGTACGAGGTCGTTAAACGAGGAAGTGATGGGTTTGCTCAACAGGATGGCTGTTCAGTCGGGGTTCTATCAACCGGGCGAGTTATTTGAAGACTGGCAAGACGCGGTGGCGTGGCTAGCAGAGATCGCCAAGGTCCAGCCCGATACCATGTATCGGGCACTCTCTCAGCATCCCGATCGCAAGCTGGGAGAGGCAAGTCGAAAGCGGATATCCGCTCATTTTGCGGGCAAGAATCTCGACGATGAGGTGGTCACACTCGACAACCTGCTGTCGGGGCAACCCGCTAGACAACCTACACCGTCGTCGATGTAGCTCCGACCGCTCCTGCAAAAATAAAAATGGGGGCCGGACAATTGTGTTCGGTCCCCGTTTTTCTTCATTACGATGTTTCTTATAGGTTAGCAGTGTTGGGCTTGCGTCTTTTAATAATACATTTCGAAATTCCTTCCTGTCGTTGCGAGCCGAGAGGCCGGACGAAACGACGTAATCTCCCATTTTCTTAGCGCCGTTCCATTTTAGATGTAGCAGAACCTCCCTGTCGTTGCGAGCGAAACGAAGCAATCTCGAACCCTCATTTATAGTACGAGATTGCTTCGCTTCGCCCGGCGGCCGGGCCTCCCGGCTCGCAACGACAGGGAGGAGAGTTAGGGGAAAAACAGAGAAGGTAGCGAGGTGGACTTCGGCTTTATTCAGTCGTAACAGACTTCCCAGGACTCTCAAGCGCGGCTTGGAGGGCGTGCCAGCAGAGGGTGGCGCATTTTACCCGTACTGGATAGAGGCGTACTCCTACAAGAGCACCCATATCACCAAGTGGTTCGGTGTTTACCTCTTGGTTTGAAGGAGTTGTAAGGAGCTTTCGAAATTCAGTAAATAGCTTTGCCGCCTCTTCAACACTCTTTCCTTTTACCGCCTCACCCATAATCGAAGCTGAGGCACGAGAGATCGCACATCCACCGGCTTGAAAGCCGATATCTTGAATCTTGCCGTTTTCAACAAGAACATAGAGGTTAATGTTATCCCCACAGAGCGGGTTATGCCCTTCAGCGGTGTGGTTAAACGTAGGGAGTTTCTTATAGTTTCGCGGGCTCTTGTTATGATCAAGAAGAACTTCTTGGTAGAGTTCATCTGGAGCGGCAGACATTGTTAGATACTCTCCGTTGCTAGAGCCACGCTAAGTCGCTCTGTTAAATGCTTACGAAGCGATTCACTTTCAAGACCATCAAATACTTCAGAAACAAACGCCTCAATCAGCATCCCTTGTGCCGTCTCTTTATCAATACCCCGTGAGCGAAGATAGAAAAGTGCTTGCTCATCAAGTTGACCAACCGTGGCTCCATGGGTGCAGCGCACATCATCGGCCCAGATCTTTAACTGGGGGCGGGTATGAATAGAAGCATTCTCAGAAAGAAGAAGACTGTTATTTGATTGAATGGCGTTTGTCTTCTGGGCGTCTTGTCTGACAATAATAGTTCCAAAAAACACCCCTTTGGCGTGATCGCGATAAATGCCTTTGTAACGCTCGGTGCTTAAGCAGTGTGGTTTTGCATGATCAATAACAGTCGTGTTGTCGATATGCTGTTTTCCAGAAGCAAGGGTTAATCCATTTAACACCGTCTCACATTCAGAGCCTTCGAGTACTGCCTCAATCTCATTTCGAACAAGAGCTCCACCGTTATGAAACACGGTGTTAAAAAACTTACTTTGCTTTTTTTGATAAACGCGCGTGTTTGCAAGATGAAACGACTGCTTTGATTCCTCTTGAATTTTTAGATGGGTCAGCTTTGCGTTTTCTTCAAGAAAGCACTCTGTTTGTGTGCTTACAAAATAAGAAAGATTACCAAGAGAAACATGACTCTCAATAACCGTTCCCTCGCTTTTTTCCTCACTAACAACAAACACTCGTGTATAGGTAGAAACGTTTTCCTGACTGCCCGCGGTGACAAAAATAACGTGAAGAGGTTTGGCTAAAACTTTTTCTTTTTTGATGTGCACAAACACACCATCAGAAACAAGTGCAGTATTTAAAGAGATCAGCGCTTGAGTCTGTGCCGCACTAACAGCATGACGCAAAAAAGCTACCTGTTTTGGATCATCTACTGGAAGTTCAGAAAGAGCAGAAAATGGAGAGATCTCTACTCCATCTTTTAACCCCTCTACGCTTGATAAGGAGCTAGCAAAATGGCCGTTGACAAATACCATCTGGTAGCAATCAAGCCCCTGAATAAGAAAAGGAGAGAGCGCTTCTTTTGAAATCTGTTCCTCTTTTGCAAGTGAGAATGAGTTCTTTGTCAGCGGGGAGAGATTCGTATACTTCCAGTCTTCATCTCTTCCGGTAGGAAACCCTTGCTCTAAAAAAGCTTCAAGAGCTTTCTCTCTGACCTTAAGAGAAGACTGCGCTTCCTTACGAGTAGCAACTTCACGAAAATTCTCTCTCACCCAATTTATTTTCATCGGGTTTGATTCTGGGCTTTTTTCTGCACTGAGACTCATTGTTACGCCTTTACTGTCCCTTCGATCCCAGCTTGCTCTCGAATCCAACCGTATCCTTTCTCCTCAAGCTCAAAAGCGAGCTCCTTTGTTCCAGAGCTGACGATTCGACCATCAATCATCACGTGAACAAAATCCGGAACGATGTAATTTAAGAGCCGTTGATAGTGGGTAACAACAATAAAGGCATTATCTTTTTTTCGAAGCGCGTTTACCCCTTTGGCTACAACTTGAAGCGCATCAATATCGAGTCCCGAGTCTGTTTCATCAAGGACGGCAAGTTTTGGATTTAAAATCGCCATCTGCAAGATCTCATTTCGCTTCTTCTCACCACCTGAAAATCCGACGTTTACTGGACGATTGAGGAGCTCTTGATCAAGTTCAAGAAGTTTTGCTTTTTCTTTCAAGAGTGCTGAAAAATCGGTAACTCCGATCGGCTCAAGACCGTGGTGTTTACGAACAGAATTTAATGCGGTGCGCATGAAGTAACTCGCGTTTACTCCAGGAAGCTCTACCGGATACTGAAACGCCATAAAGATCCCCTCGCAGGCACGTTCTTCAGGATCCATCTCAAGAAGATCTTTACCAAGAAACTGAACTCCACCATCTGTCACTTCATACTCTTTACGACCAGAGAGTGTATGGGCAAGGGTGCTCTTTCCAGAACCGTTTACCCCCATGATTGCATGCACCTCACCAGCGTTGACTGTCAGATTCAGTCCACGAAGGATCTCATTGCCATCAATCGCTACATGTAAATTCTTAATTTCCAACATCTCTTCTGTCTTCTCCTTACTTATTTCTTACTCTCATTTTTTATCTTTTTCTGCTGAGCTATATTCTTTGTAAATTCTTTGTACCTTTCTGTGTCTTTGTGGTGATAATAATTTTTTTAACCACAGAGGCGCAGAGAAAAGAATAATTAGCCCACACTTCCTTCTAAACTAATTGCTAATAGCTGCCGTGCCTCAACAGCAAACTCCATCGGCAACTCCTTAAAGACCTCTTTGCAAAATCCATGAACGATCATCGACACCGCATCTTCAGTCGAGATCCCTCGTTGATTACAGTAGTAGAGTTGGTCTTCGCCGATCTTTGAAGTTGTCGCCTCGTGCTCTACCTTAGCTGAGGGGTTATGCACTTCAATATACGGAAATGTATGCGCGCCACACCGATCACCCATCAGCAGGGAATCACACTGAGAGAAGTTTCTTGCATTTTCTGCGCTCTTCATCATCTTTACAAGACCACGGTAGGAGTTTTGTCCAACTCCTGCCGAAATACCCTTCGAGACAATCGTACTACTTGTGTTCTTTCCGATATGAATCATCTTTGTTCCGGTATCAGCCTGCTGACAGTTGTTTGTTACCGCAACAGAATAGAACTCACCAACGGAGTTATCCCCTTTGAGAATACAGCTTGGATACTTCCAAGTAATTGCCGAGCCTGTTTCTACCTGAGTCCAGGAGATCTTCGAATTTACCCCAGAACAGAGCCCTCGTTTTGTAACGAAGTTATAGATTCCACCCTTGCCTTGCTTATCTCCGGGGTACCAATTTTGAATCGTTGAATATTTAATCTGTGCATCATCAAGAGCTACGAGCTCTACCACCGCAGCATGGAGTTGATTTTCATCACGTATCGGCGCAGTACAACCTTCTAAGTAACTTACGTAACTTCCCTTATCTGCAACGATCAGTGTTCTCTCAAACTGTCCGGTGTTTTCTGCATTAATTCGAAAGTAGGTAGAAAGTTCAAGCGGACACCGCACCCCTGGAGGGACATACACAAAGGAGCCATCGGTAAACACTGCTGAGTTCAGAGTGGCATAAAAATTATCTGTGTAGGGAACAACAGAGCCTAAATATTTTTTTATAAGTTCTGGATGCTCTCTTACTGCCTCAGAGAAGGAACAGAAGATAATCCCATGTTTCTCAAGTTCCTTTTTATACGTCGTTGCCACCGAGACACTGTCAAAAACAGCATCGACCGCAACTCCAGCTAAGAGTTTTTGTTCATGAAGTGGAATCCCTAACTTTTCATACGTTCTTAAAAGCTCAGGATCAACCTCATCTAAGCTTTGCTTCGATACCTTTTGTTTGGGAGCTGAATAGTAAATTGAATTTTGATAATCAATGGGGGGGTAGTTAACAAATGCCCAATGTGGCTCCTTCATCTCTAGCCATTTGCGATAAGCTCGCAAACGCCAATCCAACATGAACTGTGGTTCGCCTTTCTTCTCGGAGATAAAACGGATGATATCTTCGTTAAGACCTACGGGCGCAGAGTCAGCTTCGATGTCTGTAACAAAGCCGTATTTATATTCCCGATTTGCAAGATCTTCTAACACTGGTTCCTGCATTGTTATGCGTCCCTTTCACGCCTCTTGTTCGTAATTGGTTGGGGTTTACTCAGACTTGGCGCTGACACCCCCGTTTATAAAACTTTATTCGTTCTAGTCTTCTTCTGTAACCGACTTAACTAAACGAACTCCCACAACCACAGGTACGTTTTGCGTTTGGATTGTGGAACTTAAATCCTGTGCCATTGAGTCCAGCGACATAATCGATCGTGGTTCCTTTGAGATAGTTGGCACTCGCCATGTCGATAAAAACTTTAAGGCCACTTACTTCAAACACCGTATCTCCAGGCCGAGAAGCCTCGCTAAAATCAAGCGCATACTCAAGCCCTGAACACCCTCCACCACGAACAGCGATCCGCAGCCCGTGATTTGCAAGTCCCTCTTCTTGAAGTGCGAGCTTTACCATCTCAATGGCCTTCTCACTGAGCGTTACTGGAAGCTCACTTTGGCTCGATGAAGCTGACGCTGTTTCCTCTAAGTGTTCTCTTTGTTCCATAATTTAATTAGTGTCGATTTCTGTCTGCTATTTATATTAGATACACTATATATATAAGAAAAACGACCCTTGCCCCTTCTTGCATCAATTAACTAAAATTTAATAACAAAATCAAACAGTTACAAACTAGCTTACTTGAATGCTGTATTCATATATACACTATACCCTATTTACGCTCAGGTTAACAGTAACGCCTTAAGGAGAAATAGCCCTCTCCCTAAAGTGGTGTCTAGCCTCTAGAAAGCTTATAGAACGAGAGCAAAAAAAATTTGTTAGAAAAAGTGTCTAAGAAGCTACATATTATTAAGCATGAAAAACCGAAAATACAATGACCGTTCGTTTCTTCTAACGTGCTTTTTTTCGCTCTTTTGCTTTCTCTCCTTCTGCACTGTTCCCGCATCTGGTGAGGAGAAAAGCACCGATCCTCTCGTGTCCTACGACCTCAATCAGTGCTTGGATAAAGCGCTTGAGAAAAACTTTCAAATACTAAATGCAAAGGAGGAAATTGAGCGACAGCAAGGAGTATACATTGAAACACGAGGCAGGCTCTTTCCTCATATCTCACTTCGCTCCTCCCTCGACCAAACAGATGAGAGTCGGATACAAACACTAAATGGAGAGAGCTTTGGAACAGAATACAATTGGTCCGCCGATATTGTACTTGAACAAAGTATTTATAGTGGGGGACAACGTCTTGCGGCAACGGCGCGAGATCAACTTCGAATTGAGGCCGCCCATGCACAACTAGAAGCTGTAATAAACGAAGTGATGTTTCAGGTAAAACAGCAATACTATGCTGTCCTTCTTGCCCGATCACAAATTAAAGTTAACGAACAAACCGTTGAACTTCTTGAAGAGGAGCTTGAGTCTGCAAAAAATAAACGCGATGTGGGATCGATCTCTGACTTTAATGTGCTTCGTGCTGAGGTAGAACTTGCAAACAGCAGAGCACCGTTAATTCGTGCAAATAACTATTATCGTCTTGCCCTTGAAGAGTTAAGTCGATTGCTTGGAATGACTTCTCTTGAAAAGGGGGAGGCAAACAGGGAGCCGTTGATTGTTCTTGGCGAACTTTCTTTTACCCCAGTTGAACTTTCACTCACCTCGGCATTAGAGAAGGCATTCTCAAACCGCCCTGAACTAAAACGCTTTGAATCTCTGGTTGAAGCTGAGAAAAAAGGTGTGCGCGCTGCAAAGGCAGGATACCTTCCTGATGTTGCTGGATACGTCAGCTACGGAGCTGATAAGTCACAGTTCAGCTCTGATTTTCAAGATAACGTAGAAGGATGGCGCGCTGGAGTTCAGGGAACCTGGAGTATTTTTGATAGCTTTGAAACTGCAGGACGCGTTAAACAGGCTCGTTCAAATGAGACCCTTGCAAAACTTACCCAGGCGCAAACAAAACTCGATATCGATGTTGAGCTTCGTCGTGCATACTCGCTGTTTATTGAAGCACGAGAACTAGTAAACGCCTCACGAAAAGTTGTTGAACAAGCCGAAGAGAGTCAGCGTCTTGCTCGAGCTCGCCTTGATGCTGGCACAGGGATTCAACTTGAAGTGCTTGATGCTCAAGTGGCACTTAGCGACGCACGATCAAACGAAGTGCGTGCATTGTATGATTACAACGTTGCCATAGCGAGAATGTTAAAAGAGATGGGGGTCCAATCGTTGTCATAATCGCGCAATTTTTGAGCGCGAAAATCCGTAACTACCGTAGTGTATTAGCTCTGTTATCCACCAATTTCCAATTGACTCCATTGACACATTTCTAACAGAGATGTTACGTCGATTGAAGATACTGGCTAGGTATGTACCAGCGCTCTTTTAATAGCTGTACTGTCTGGGTAATGTAAAAGGACTCCTCCTTTTCGGGAAGGTTTTACCCTTGTTCAAAAAAATTCTTAGATAAAAATCACACGAAAAGCTCTAACAATAGAAATGAGCTCTCTATTCCCTGTCGTTGCGAGCCGGGAGGCCCGGCGGCCGGGCTCGCAACGACAGGGGCATTCAAACTAATTAACAGATCTAAGCCTTACTCGGATGGGAGGAAGTCAGCCTATAAAGGATTTTTCCATGCGCTAATCAATTAAGCGGTGTTTTACACTGTTTAATTGGTTGGCGCGTGAGTGGGAGACTCTAGACGGGGGTTTCCTACTTGGTTTAAGAAAACTTTGGCCGTCAATAAGAAAGGAGCTTCTTATCGTAATTTTTCTATCAAGCTTGTGTGCTGGGCATCTGTACCTGCGTTGATCGTCAAAACAGCAGATCGGAGTCTTGACCGTGAGGCAGCGGCGCTCTGGCGTTCTAAGAGCACGTCCCCTCGACGGAATATTAGATTGACCCGACGCAAAAAAATCGATCTTACGTTGGCACAAATGTCAGGCCTCCCCCGCCACACAGCAGTTACGGCGTGGGATAGTAAAAAGGAGGCTTCGGTTTCCTTATTTATGCCTGCACCTCCTGCAGGCAGGAAAGCGCGTGCTCAATACGTGCTTTCTGGCTAACGAGTGGAGGAACGTAACTTGGACGGCGGAACGCGGTCTCGCCGTCCGATCGTTTTTTTCACCGGTTGAGAGCTACGGCATGGAGCCGCGGCTATCAACCGGGGTTCTCTTTCCAGGGGGCTATTCGCCCTCGAACTTTCGGAGAGCTACGATGAAGATGCAAACTCGTCTGTTGGTTGGTTGCTGTTTCGCCGAAGATCCGATGCGGTTCAATGCTCACACGCCGAAGAAGAACGACGTCGCGTGCGATCTGCGCAACACCTTCGCGCTGCCGATCCAGAGCACTGCCATCCGCATCATGTAGCCAAGGAGCAGTCTACGGCAAGCTCTCGGGCTTGACGTAGATTCACACCACCCGGGCGCTGGCAGTTGCCAGTGCCCGGGTGGTACCTTTCATGGTTAGTTTAATAGCGTTGTGGTGGCTGACTTCAACTCCCCAATTTTCTATTAAATTTAGTTCTCTTCCGAATGTAATTAAGTCAGAGATTATTGAACACAGAGTTTCACGGGGTTTCACAGAGTAAAAATCAATAATCTTAACTCTGTGAAACCCCGTGAAACTCTGTGTTCATCAAAAAAGAGCCCTCCTTGCGTCTCCTTTCTCACCCTCACAAAAGTTATTTACGAATTCCCCTTTCCCGCCGATACTTTACCCGATGCGTGTATCTCTTCCTGAACAGGTCTGGCTTGAATTAAAACCTGCTGGTTTTGGCAGTAGAGGGCTTGCCTATCTCACCGATGTAACGATTCGGTGGAGTGTCTTACTTGTAATCATCTGTGGGACGTTGCTACTCTTCTATCAGCTCTCCCCAGGAAGTAGCGTTCTTGAGAGGATCTTTCATAGTGCGTTCTCTTCAGATGAAACAAAACACCTCACCACTCACATCGTTGCCATCATTGCCATAACAATCTTTCTCATCGAGTGGTCATATCCAGTCTACTTTGAAGTACGACACCAGGGGGTAACTCCAGGAAAAAAGATCTTTGGCTTACGGGTGGTAAACCAAGAAGGATTGCCAGTTACCTTTCAAGCTTCAGCGATACGAACCCTGCTGCTTCTTGTTGATTTTCTCCCCGCATGTGGATTTGTAGCTTTTGTATCAATGCTTGTAACAAAACGTTCGCTTCGAATTGGCGATCTCGTCTCTGGCACCCAGGTAGTAGTTGAATCTCAAGATCTCTATCCCTTACCAAAATTTAAAAATCCAAATCAAAAAAAATCTATCGCCCTTCCTCTCCCCCTCTATACCCTCCTTGAATCATATTTAAGACGAAAAGATTATTTCACCGCTCCTGCAAAAAACGGATTAAAGACCTTACTAACAAAAGCACTCACTCCGTATCTAACCCCAGCGCTCTACTTGCGAGAGCAAAACGAAAAGAGCTCTGAACACTGGTTTGAAGAGATCTACCTCTCCGCTTCTCCAGAAAAAATAGTTTATTCCAATGGTCGCTGAAACTGGCACTCCTTCACCAGGCATCCCCTCACCAAAGATCCTCTCAAAACAGATCGACTTTGATGATCTAAACCGTCAGCTAAACGATGTCGAAGCGAAGTTAAAAAGTCTCGAAGCCGCAGACTATCCTCTCTCAAGTTCTTCTCTCTTTGCGATTGCAGAATCCTACCAACTCCTCTGCCAACGCTATGCGTATCTCTCTACTTTTTATCCAAACACGATCCATGCAAAACGTGCCTACACCCTTGTTGCTTATGGAAGACGCCTTCTCTATGGCAACAGATTACAACGAAATAAAGATTCATTTCTCAGACGCGCAAGAAAAAGCTTCTCTCGCTTACAAGGATATTGTGCGATCTCTTCAGCAGCATTTATCCTTAGTGGAATTTTAGTTTCCATCCTCGTTACTGTAAACCCAAGTTTCGGTTGGAATTTTCTGACTGAAGAAACCGCTTCACAACTACGACAGGGAAAACTCTGGACCGAAGGAATTCAAGGGTTCTCCTCCATCGCCTCCTCTGGAATCGCAACGAATAATATCAAAGTAACATTTCTCTCCTTTGCCCTTGGCGTCACCGGTGGTTTTCTCACCCTGATGTTGATGATCTTTAACGGTGCTCATATCGGTGGACTCTTTGCTACTGTCCATCATTACGGTATGTCACACCGACTTTTAGATTTCGTCATTGCCCACGGAGTTTTAGAACTTTCCGTAATCATGATCGCTGGAGGCTGTGGTCTTGCTCTCGGCGATGCCCTCCTTCATCCCGGCTCACTCAGTCGAAAAGAATCCTTACAAAGACGAGCACGCCCCGCTGTAGATCTGATGCTCTACAGCGCACTCTGGCTTGTTCCGGCAGCGATTGTTGAGGGGTATGTTTCTCCGTATTTGTATATACCGTTTTCATTAAAGGTGAGTATAGGATTAATTTTGGGGTTTCTGTATTGGGCTAGTCTGATCGGGTATAAAGAAGATGGTTCCCATAAAACAACGTAGAGAGCAAAGAGATTTACTTATCCCTAGACTTATACTTAGTCGTTAACTTACCCTTCTACTAAACTTAGCCTTGCTCTTGCACTTGCTCTAAAAGAGTTTAGAGCAAGTGCAAGTGCAAGGCTAAGTTTAGTAGAAGGGTAAGTAGAAGAGGTAGTCTAAGTAGAAGATTTAGGTGGGGGGGAGATTTAGAGTCGCCCGGAGAGCTTTACCTGATAATACTTCTCCCGAAGGACATCAGGAATATCCAGCACATCACTATACACACACTCAATCCCCCCTCTTCGAAGGATATTCATTCGCGATTGAATCGTCTCAATCTGCTCAAACGATGCTGCCTGGATATACGCTTCATTGAGGTTCTCGACCTTTTTTTCTGCAAGCGCTTGGAGTTGACGATCATAGATTGCAATTACCAAAGGAAGATGTTTCTGGGAGATCGATGAAAGAACATTTTTAATCACATCAACACTTGCTGGACTAGAAATACTCGTTAGCAAGATAATCATCGATCTCCGCTTACACCTTCTTGCCCAGCTTCCTACAAGCTCATAATCGCCTTCCAATGAACCAACACTCAGATTTGCCATTTCATCCATGAGCAGCTTCCGCTGAGCTTTTCCCCGTCGGGCAGGGATCTCAGAGAGCGCTTGATGATCAAAGGCAAAAAGTCCCACCTCATCATCATTTTGTGAGGTAATACCAAGAAGATGTGCTGCGCCATCGGCGGCATAATCAAGCTGTAACCGCTCTCCGATCCGCACCCCCATTCGCCTGCTGCAATCAAAAACAAAGAGCACTCGCTGATGGGTCTCGGGGCGATAGACCTTCACAAGAAGGGAGTTTCGCTTAGCTGTTCGTTTCCAATCGACACGACGAAGGTCATCACCCTGACTATAGGGACGCAAACTATCAAACTCCCTCCCCTCTCCACCTCCTGCATAATCAAAAGGAGTAGACCCAAGAAGTGTTTTTTGAAACACAATCGCCTGCGGCTTTCGTGTCGAAAAAGGGTTTGGATATACCCGAGTACAAACATCGTTTTCAAAATTTATGGTAACTTGCCACGAGAAAAGTTTCAGTGGAAAAACAATTCGGCACGCTAATTCTTTCCACCGGAGATCCCCCCTTCGAAGCGGAGAAAAACGATACTCAACACCAAAACTTGTTTCTCCTGAAAGAAGTCGATACTTTATGATCTCATTGTCTGGAAGAATCCCAAAAAGTAATTGTGGTCGTAAAAAAAGTTCTAGATCTTCTCCGCACTGAGGGAACTCTCCTTCAAGAATCAACACACTTGAAACTCCGGAATAAAGCGCCGCGGGAATCTTTCCCTTAAAAGAGATCCCTTTGGAGTATCTTCGAATCTTTTGAAACTCAATAAAAGAGAGCACAATATAAAACAGGAACACTCCTAATGAGAGAATGATTCCTTGTTGAGGTGCCAAACGAAAGAGAAATGCTCCCATCGGACCGATGAGGATCAGTCCAAAAAAGAGAAACCCTCTGCTGGTGAGTATCGCCGTGGGAAGTATCACTGCAGCGCGAAACTCTTTTTTAGCACCCATCGATCCTTATCCTAGACGTTTTGAATTGTCTCTGGAGGTGGAATACGATTTAACAACTCGCTTATTATCTCTGTAGTTCCTGAAACAGCTTCATACATCTCAGGCGAAAGAATAAGTCGGTGCTTAAGGACCGGAATAGCCATCAGCTTCAGATCATCAGGAATCACATAATCTCTTCCTTCTAATGCGGCTTGAAGTTTTGTAGCAAGCGCAAGGTGCAGTCCGGCTCGAGGACTTGCTCCAAGAAGGAGCGCTGGGTGCCTTCTCGTCGCTTCAAGAATCCGCATCAGGTAATCGCTCATCGCGGGTGAAAAAGTAATTGATCGAATCGCATTTTGACACTGATCAAACTCCCGAACGAGAGAGGATCCCAGCGAACTGCTCTTTTCATTTTGCTTCAACAAAGAAGGTCCCTCAGTACCACTAAAGCTCTGAATCATTTTTTCTTCAAAGGATCGTTCCGGGTAGGAGAGGTTTAACTTGAAAAAAAAGCGATCAAGCTGCGCTTCGGGAAGGGGAAATGTCCCCTCATGTTCAATCGGATTTTGCGTAGCGATGACAAAAAGAACTCGGCTTAGCTCCTTTCTCTCACCATCAATCGTTACCTGCCGTTCCTCCATGGCCTCAAGAAGGGCTGACTGCGTTTTTGGTGGTGTGCGATTTATTTCATCGGCAAGAAGGATATCTGAAAAAATTGGCCCTGCTATAAAACGAAAGTTTCCACTCTTTTGATCAAAAACATTTACTCCCGTTACATCACTGGGCATCAGATCTGGAGTAAATTGGATCCTTCTAAACTCCAATCCAAGAACTCGAGCAAACGTTTTTGAAAGGAGTGTCTTTGCAATTCCTGGAGGTCCTTCAATCAGCACATGCCCCCCTACGAGAAAAGCACCAAAGAGGAGTTTTGCAACTTCTGCCGAACCTAAGACGGTTTCATTGACGGAAGCAGCAATTGTATCAGCATAGTTTCTAACAAGAAGAGAGGGAGAGTTCATTATAGTCCTATGGTTACAATTCTTGTGTCTAACTACTTAGCGTTTGTTCTAAAGTTGCTATCGCCTTCGTGACTTTTCGCTTTGAAACGTTTGCAGACATCTCAAGAGTATCAATCGCATTTTTATACTGCGGCAACTCCGCTTTCTCTATTACGCCTTGATAAACCATCTCATCTAAGAGTTGTCCACTAGTAAACTTGTCACTGATTCCAAGCACCTTCTTCACCTTCATCCTCCAGGAATGAAGATACTTAACAAGAATTGAGGACGTATTTCGATCCGCATAGAGGAGCCCCAGCGCTGAAACAAAATCTGTGGTTGCAGATGGCAACTCCTCCAACGACGCTTGAGCATTTCCAAAGCGAACCATCCGACTCATCGCCCCAAGGAGTAACCAGAGAAACAAACAACCAATAAATGAATAGACCACGCCGTTTTGTCTTTTTGCTTCAACTGTCTGGGGCATCGTATAGCCATGATGAAACTCATCAAAATAGATTTTGCCTCCACCTTTGATCTGAGTTTCTTCAGTGGCAAGTCGAAAAAATAGTTCGCTATTGTCTACTTGGTCAATTTGCTGGTTGACAATTGGCTGCTCCCCTACAAAAAACCAGATCTCTCCCGCTCCGTGTCGTAGGTAGAGAGCTTGAGCACTTACCTCATCCCCCACAAGCGCTTCACCTCCCGGTGGAACACGGAACGAATACGTACGTCCAAGAAAGGCCTGCGAAGGTTCGACTATTTGCTTAACAGTTTGGCAGGCATTGAAAGTTTTTGGACAAGAAAATGATATTGTTTTGTGTTTCATCACAACATCACTGATCGTTTCACCTCTTCCCTCAACCTCTTTTAAATGAAGTAATTTTTTAAGCTTCTCTCCCGAATCAGTTGAGGAATCAAAATAGATAAGTCGGTTTCCCTGAGCCACCCAACTAAGAAGCTCCTCCTCTCCACCAAGTGATTGTGGTGAGATAACAAAAAGTGTTCCATTTCGCTCTACACGAACGAGCGAAGAAAAAGGAAAGTACCACCCTTTTGGTTGTTTCCCACTCTCGGCAAGGAGTAAAAAAAGTGCTTTTATTCCACCTGGCTTAGCAATTAAGGTGCTTGCAACTTCATTTTTTGCGCCAAATTGTAGGGTAATATAACAGAGAAGAATTAACCCGATAAGGAGGAGTTGATATTTTTTCACCTTTTTATCTTCCTCTCTTCGGTCTTCAAAAGACCTTCAGAAAAATCTCTCTCATACGCTTGATACAATCCCTTAAGCTCCTCTTCCTCTAAGGAGATACCAGCAAAGGCTCCCCGCTCAAACATCTTTGCAACCTCTAAAAAGATGGCCTTTTTTGATTCCTTCTCAGGAAGGACGCGAGTAAGTTCTCTGTCGGTAATGGCATAAGGAAGTTTATAGTGAGAGAGAAAGGCAGATCGTAAGTGCGAACGTAGCACTGCGAGCATCTCCTGATATCGCCCCTGTTGAAATAGAACATGGAAAGAAGTTATCTCTTCTGTTTGAGGGATCAAAGTTTCTGCATTCCTTTCAACGGTGGAGAAATACTTTCTTTTCACCAGTCTAAAAAGAATGATCGCAAACCAAATATTTAGTCCGATAATAACTGCCCAGAACAACCCTTTCAGAAAGGAAAGAAGTGATACGGCCCACGAGGAGATCTCTGAGCCACCAAACCCAGTGATATGAAATATTTTTGAAAGCCATCGCCAGAGATCCTGTAAGATACTTGCCCCATATTCCCACAATATATTCCAGTAACTGTTTTCGTGATCACGGGGTTGAAACTCACCACGTAATAAAATCTCTCGGAGCTTTTCGTTTAATTCTCTAGTTGACATGTTCTTCATTAAGAAACTCTCGAAGCTCAAGCTCCAGATCGTATCCCTCAGAACGAATTTTTAAATCGTAGTAGAAACCGACGTATGCAATTGCGCCGTAGAGTTGAAATACCGTAGTAAGAAGCTGTGAGACAAAAAGAAGAATGATCTGCGAAAGTCCGGTAAACGTTAGCTGCTCTCCCCGTTGAATCGCAGAAAAGATACTTGGTCCAAGGAGTATTCCCGGCATTAATCCTAAGATCATCAAAAGTAACAGTATCCCTGAGATCCGCATAAACGGCGTTCCAAAAGACCACCAATGAAGGTTCGGGTAAAAGGTCATCAGCTTTTTACTCCTCTCTAACGCTCCCGATATTGATCCATTTTCAAGCACCAAGATCGTTCCTGCAAGAAGACGATTACACCAGTAGATGATTCCAGGGATAATGAACAAGATCATCCAAAGACAAGAAACTAAGAAAACTCGTATCCACAGGAGAAACACGCGAACAACAAATCCTATCGTAATCGTTTTTTTAAGCTCCTGAATATTTACCGATTTTTCTTCCCAATAGGCGCTACTCATTTTAATCGCAAGCACCATCAGATAGAGTGTTACAAAAGTAGTAAGTATTGAAACAACAAAACCTGCCGCAGTGTTTATCAAAATAAACCGCACCGATCCTCTGGAGTTTGCAACGGACTGAGAAACTTGGAGGAGAGTGGAGACTGTGGTGATAAGAAGAAACGTAACAAGGATGTATCGGGTCAGAACTATTTTAGGAAGAAGCTTGAGCGCACGATCCAGAATCTCTCCGATACGCATCGGATATAGTTGGGAGTATCGTTGGGAGTGTTGTTTCTGCATGCGCTTTTAAGTTAGACCTTCACCCTTCGTTCGTTGTTTTGGGTAGCAAGTCACTATATTACAGCTCTTAGATGTTTCGAAATCATATAATTGTGCGGTATGTTATCTTAATTATAGTGATTGTAGCATCAACAAACTCTGTGTTTTGTTGGATACGTTAGAAGAGACTAAATGGAATATCGATCTTTAAATCCTGCAACTGAGGAACTTCTTAAAACCTATCTCCTTCATAGCGGGAACGAGATTGAAGAAGTTCTTACCTCATCGACACAAGCGTTTCATAGGTACCGAGATGTTTCGGCAATGGAAAGAAAAAACTTGTTGAACAATCTAGGAACACTCCTTGAAAAAAACGTTGCTGTTTACGCTAGATTAATTACGACGGAGATGGGAAAGCCTCTAAAACAGGCAACTGCTGAGGTCCTAAAGTGTGCAAGTTGTGCAAAGTATTTCGCTACCCACGGAGATGATTACCTACAAAGCTCTCATGTCACCGTGGAGGATGCCTCCGGCATAACACAGTATGAACCACTTGGTCCGCTCTTTGCGATCATGCCCTGGAACTTTCCTTTCTGGCAGGTTTTTAGATTTTCAATCCCTGCTATCTTTCTTGGAAACACCGTTGTGTTGAAACACGCTCCAAATACTCCGCAGTGCGCACTCGCTATCGAAGCGATCTTCAAGGAGGCGGGGTTTCTCTCAGGGGTATTTTCCTCTCTCTTTCTTTCAAATGAACAGGCTGCCGAAGTTATTGCGGATACAAGAATTCAGGGGATAACGCTGACGGGGAGCACCCGCGCGGGACAAGCAGTGGCAGAAGTGGCCGGGCGAAACATTAAAAAAACCGTATTGGAACTTGGCGGAAACGATCCTTTTATTGTTCTTTCTGATGCAGACATTGAAAAAACACTCGCCGGGGCAATTTTAGCAAAGCTTCAAAACGGTGGACAAAGCTGCATTGCGGCAAAAAGGTTTCTTATTCACGATTCACTTTTTGATCGTTTCTCCACGGCATTTATAAAAAAGATGAGCTCCCAAATCATGGGCGATCCCCTTCAAGAAAAGGTAACTCTTGGGCCGTTAGCAAGAAAAGATCTCAGAGATACCCTTGATACCCAGGTAAAAAAACAGATCAAAAAAGGTCTCAAAGTACTTGTGGGAGGTGAGATTCCAAAGCAAACGGGATTTTTCTATCCACCAACCGTAATTGCAGCAGACCCCAAGAACGGGATTCTCCCTGATGATGAAGAACTTTTTGGACCAGTAGCAACCCTTCTTCCTTATCGCACCGAGAGTGAGATGCTAGAGATCGCAAACGGAACAAAGTACGGTCTCGGGGCAAGCATCTGGACGAGTGATATCGAAAAGGGGAAGTACCTTGCTTCCAAAATAATGGCTGGGTCTGTTTTTATCAATAGAATCGTACGCTCCGATCCACGGCTGCCGTTTGGTGGGGTGAAGTGTTCAGGATACGGAAGAGAGCTCGGCCTACCGGGAGCGCTTGAATTTGCAAATATTAAGACAATTGTTTCAGCGGTAGACTAAGCGACCTTAACAACCACCCTGTCGTTGCGAGCGAAGCGAAGCA